>CAYSYY010000090.1:0-10264 GCA_964435265.1 uncultured Gemmatimonadota bacterium | reverse complement strand
GTCACGTGACATGACACTGGTATCCAGAACGGGAAGAGCGAGTGAGACCAATTATGAAAAAATTCTTTCAAATGAAACCTCGCCGGGAGGGCCGCGTATTTCATGATTGATGCAAAATACTTTTCAAACGGGGAGGACCCATGATCCCGCTATCTCCATATCAACCATCCGGACCTGATTCAACCGAACCACACTCATCCGGGCTTCAGCCATCCGGACCTCGTCCATCCGCACCACCCTCATCCGGGCCTCAGCCATCCGAATCCCAGTCATCCGGATCTCAGCCATCTCCACCCCAGCCGCCCATGGCCCGGCTCAGCCGTCGGGAGCGGGAGATAATGAACATCGTCTACGAACTCGGTGAGGCGGGGGCGCACGAAGTGGTCGAACGGATGGCCGAAGAGCTGAGCTACGATACGGTCCGGGTCACTCTCTCGATCCTCGAGAGGAAAGGATATCTGGAGCACCGCCGCGAGGGCCGCCGGTACATCTTCACCCCCCGGACCTCACGTGAGAAGGCCTCGCGCCATGCCGTCCAGAACCTGCTGCGGGTCTTCTTCGATGACTCCCCTTCGAAGGCGATCCTGACCATGCTCGATGTTTCAGGCGACCGGCTCGATGCCGAGGAACTGGAACGTATCGGCCGCCTGATCGAGCGGGAGAAGGAGCTGTGATCTCCCTCGGGCTGCTGAACCTGCTGGGTCCGGCGGCCCGGACGGTATTCGCGACCGTACTGATCAAGGGCAGTGTCATCCTGCTTCTGACAGGCTTTGCGATGCATCTCCTCGCCCGGGCTTCATCGGCCAGGCGGTTCGCCGTGGGGAGCGTCGGCCTGGCGGCGCTGCTTCTCATCCCGCTCTTCAGCCATCTCCTCCCCACCTGGCAGATCAGCCGCCACCACCTCCTCGGGCAACCATCCGCGCCGGTGATCGAGACAGTTGCCCGGAGTGCCGAACCGACGGCCCCGCCGGAGAGTTCCGGGAACGGAGCGGTCCCGGTTCCCCACCGGTTGCCGTCATCGACCGCCTGGACTTCGATTGGTGATCTCTTCATCCTCGGCTTTCTCCTGGTCTGGGCCGGCGGTCTGGTTCTGATGCTCTGTCGCCTCGCCCGCCATGCCGTGAACGCCCGCCGGATGATCCGCGGCGCGGTCGAGTATGATGATGGCGAACTCGCCCTGCTGCTCGACCGTTTGACCTCGCCGGTTGCGCGGCGCGGAAGAATCAGGCTCCTGGTCGGCACCGACCTGGGGATCCCGTTCACCTGCGGGATCTTCCGGCCGGTGATCGTGTTCCCCGGCGAAGCACGCCGCTGGGATCGGGGACAGAAACAGAGCGTCCTGCTGCACGAATACGCTCACCTGGTGCGGTATGACCACCTCATCCACCTGATGATCGAGCTGGCCCGGGCGGTCTACTGGCTGAATCCGCTCGTCTGGTTCATCGCCCGGCGCAGTGCCATCGAGCGCGAGCGTGCCTGTGATGATTTCGCTCTGCGTTTCGGCACCCGATCCGAAACCTACGCCGGTCACCTGCTCTCCATCGCCCGGGCCCAGCTCGGGGTGACGGTGCCGGTCGGTTCGGCCACGATGGCCGGGCGATCGGGACTCCGAGAACGGATCGCAGGGGTCATGGACCGCGAGGCCGACCGGACGCCGGTTCGGCGGGAAAGGCTGCTGCCTGCAGCAGCCGCAGCCCTGGTGCTGCTCATCCCGTTCTCGACTCTCGATACGTCCCGATCGTCGTTCTCGCTCCCGAGCACGCGGCAGCTCATCGTGGACCTGGGCGGGCATCCCGATCCGCTCATGCGCCGTCAGGCGGCCTGGTGGCTGGGCGAGCACGAGGACCGGGCCGGTGTCGAATCCCTGATCGAGAGCCTGCATGGTGATGTGCCCGCGGTCAGGGTGGTCGCCGCCTGGGCTCTCGGCGAGATCAAGGATGAGCGAGCGATCGGACCGCTCCTGACCGCGACGCATGATGATGATCCCCGGGTCCGGGAGATGGCGATCCTGGCGTTGGGTGAGATCGAGGATCCCGTCGTTCTCGGTCCTCTGGAGCGATCCTTTCAGGACGAGCAGGAGCGATCCCTTCCGGCCGACCGGGACCTGGCCGACGCGTTCATCTGGGCGCTGGGAGAGATTGGAACCCCGGATGCCGAAGCGATCCGTTCGCGGATACTCAGGCGGACCGGGCAGCGTCCGCGGGAGAATGCGGAGGTCTGGAACGGCCGGCTGGACGACAATATGGCTGTGGAAGCCTGCCGCCTGCCGGCCGGGCTGTCCCGCCTGCTCCGGGATCTGGGCCACACCGATACCCGAATCCGTCACCTGGCTGCTTTCAAGCTTGGTATCTACGGCCTCCTGGGGGTTCCCCGGGTGATCGGGGCGGTGAATCCCCTGCTCGATATTCTCGACGATCCCGATCCCGGAGTTCGGGCGATGGCCGTCTGGGCCCTGGACGAGATCAATCCCTCCCGGTGGGGGAGGGGCAGCCCCTGACCGGCCGCCCGATCAGAGGGATCCGGTAATCCCGACCGGAACCGATTCCACCTGACACCATTCGATGAGGAGACCCTGGGCCATGCGGAGACCACGCCGAAATGAAAAAATATTTACAACTATAGCGCACGCCCTCTCACCCCGGTGGCCGGCACTCGTCCCCCGATTACCGGCTCTCGCTCTTCTGCTGACGGTCCTGATCCCGGTGTTCCCGGTCAGGGCCCGGCAGGGAACAGCCTCATCCCGATCACAGGGGACGGCCGCCGGGTCTTACCGGATCCCCCGGACTGATGAACGCCTCAGGATCGACGGCGAGCTCGATGAGGCCGCCTGGCCAGAGGCACTTGTTCTCACCCTCGGGATAGAGGTCTCACCGGGTGAGAACGTACCGGCCCCGGTGCGTACCGAGGTCCTTCTGATCCACTCCTCGACCCACCTCTACGCCGCTTTCCGCTGCTACGATCCCGAGCCGGCGGCGATCCGCGCCCATCTCTCGGACCGGGACGCCCTGGAGGGCGACGATCAGGTCTCGATCGTTCTCGACACCTTCAATGACGAGCGACGGTGCTTCACCCTCTTTGCGAATCCGCTGGGAGTGCAGGGCGATCTGATAGAAGCCGAATCGGGGGGCGACAATCCCCGGGACTGGAGCTGGGATGCCATCTGGGATTCGGCCGGCCGTATCACCGACTGGGGCTATTCGGTCGAGATGGCGGTACCCTTTACCCAGCTACGCTTCCAGCGTTCGGCTGGCACTCAGGTCTGGGGATTCGACGCCGTCCGCTTCTACCCCCGCAGCCAGAACCACCTGATCGGGGCCTTCGCTCGGGATCGGAGCAACAATATCTACCTGAGCCAGGCCCTCAAGATCGAAGGCTTCGCCGGGGTCTCGCCGGGACGCAATATCGAGCTGCTGCCCACCGTGACCGGGGTGCGGACCGAGGAGCGCGCCTCGATGCCCGGCGGTGCGTTCGAGCGGACCCATCAGGATGCCGAGGTCGGCCTCACTGCGGGGTGGGGGATCACTCCCAATATGACCCTGAATGGAACCGTCAATCCCGATTTCAGCCAGGTCGAGGCCGACGCCATGCAGCTGGATATCAACCAGCCCTTCGCGCTCTACTACCGCGAACAGCGCCCCTTCTTCGTCGAGGGGTACGACTTCTTCGATACCCTCAAGGACGCCGTCTACACCCGCACGATTCGCGATCCCGAGTGGGGTCTGAAGCTGACCGGCAAGGAAGGGGACCACACCGTCGGGGGTTACGTCGCCCGTGACCACCTGACCAACCTGATCTTCCCCGGTCCCGAGGGATCGCGTTCCACCTCGCTGGCGATCGCCTCCACGGCCGGAGTTCTGCGCTACAAGCGCGATCTCGGACCCCGCTATACCATCGGGGCGCTGGCCACCCATCGGGAAGCGAGCGGATACGGCAACCAGGTCCTCGGCCTCGACGGCGATCTCCGGCTCTCCCGTACCGACCAGATCCAGTTCCAGTTCCTGGGATCCCGCACGAGCTACCCGGGGGATGTAGCCGCCGAGTACAGCCAGCAGAGTGACGCCTTCACCGGCCGCTATCTCGCCTTCGAATACGACCACACCAGCCGCACCGCCGGCTGGTGGCTCGATTATGACTGGGTCAGCGATGATTTCCGGGCCGATCTGGGTTTCATCCCGCGGGTGGGATTCCGCAATATCGAGGGGGGGTGGAACTGGTCGTGGAACCCGGAACCCGATGACTGGTGGTCGCTCTTCCAGGTCGGGGGAGAGTTCAATTACTACGAGAACCAGGCGGGACGGTGGCTCGAACGCGGCGCCTCTCTCTGGGGATACTATGTCGGGCCGTGGCAGTCGGCCCTCATGCTCCGCGCCTACCGGTCTGCAGAAGCCTACGCCGGATCGGAATACGAGCTTACCTTTTACCATTTCAGCGGTGGTTTCCGGCCGCACGCCGATCTGCGGGTGGGCCTGTACGGCTATGCCGGCGATCGGATCGATTACGACAACAACCGTCTCGGCGACTGGGTCCGGCTCTCCCCCTCGGCCCAGTGGAATCTCGGTGAGCACCTGCGCCTGACCGCCAGCTACACCCGGGAGCGACTCGCGGTTCCGGGTGGGGAACTCTACACCGCCGGTATCAGCGGTCTTCGGGCGGTGTACCAGTTCAACGTTCGAACCTTCTTGCGGGCCATCGTGCAGTATGTCTCATACGATCGGAACACCGCTCTCTACTTCTTCGAGATCGCACCGGAGTACCGCCACCTCTTCACCCAGCTGCTCTTCAGCTACACCATCAATCCCCGCACCGTGTTCTACCTGGGATACGGTGACAACGGGTACGGCAGTGAGGAGTACGCTCTGACCCGGGCCGACCGGACGGTCTTCATGAAGCTGGGGTACGCGCTGGGATTTTAACACCGGGCGGCGGGCTCTCCACCGGTGAGCAGGCTTACGGCCAGGGCTCCCGGCCCGGCGTTGAGGCCGATGACCGGTGAGATGCCCATGATGTATTCCGGGGGGCGGCCGAGCAGGTCCTGCAGGCATCCGGCCCACTGCTGTGCTCCGACCGGATCGTCGGCATGGGTGACGGCGTAGCGTCTGAGCCCGTCCCGGTGAGCGAGCTGGACCACTTCCCGCTCGATGGTCCGTTGGACCCCGCGGCGGCTGAACGCCTGACCGAAGGTCGTACCGGCTCCGTCGGCGTCGAGGGTCACGATGGGCGTGAGGTTCAGGAGACGGGCGAGCGTACCTTTCACCGGACTCACCCTTCCGCCCCGGACCATATGCCTTAGATCACGGACGGCGACGAAGATGCGGGCGGTGGGGATCAGCTCCTCGACGGCGCTGACGATCCCGGCCCGGTCGACCCCTTCGACGGCCAGCCGGGCGGCTTCGGATACGATCAATCCCAGCGAGGCGCAGAGGGTGCGGGAATCGATGACGGTGATATCGGCATCGATCCGTTCGGCCGCCAGGCGGGCCGAATCGAAGGTGCCGCTCAGGGCGGAGGACAGGTGGATAGACACGATCGCGTCGTAGTAGTCGGCCAGGAAGGCATACAGCCCCGCGAATGTCCCGACCGGGGGTTGACTGGTGGTCGGGTGTGTTGGCGAGGAGATCAGCCTCTTGTAGAAGAGATCGGGTGACATGGTGAGCTTGTCGAGGTAGAGCGATGAGCCGAATGACAGGTGCAGCGGAACCATGTAAACCTGGTATCGGTCGAGTTGCTCCGGCGGCAGATCGCAGGACGAATCAGTGACGATCGCGGTGCGTGCGATCGGATGGTGAACCGCTTCAACCTGTCGGAACAGGTCATCCACCTTCGGTTGGCTGAAGACAGCCGTCCGGCCCAGCTCGGCGAAGAGTCCCTGCGGATCCCAGGTGTGGATATGGATATGTGCTTTCCGCTCGTGTCCCGTCACGACCACGGCATCCCCCCAGTGATCCAGCGTTTGCCGAAGCGAACCGGGATCGAGATCGTCACTGATGAGGATCGCTTCGACGCAGTAGCGCTGGTCGAGATAGTCCGGCGGTTCCCACTCGATGGCGATCGTGGACGCTTCGGGCAGGTGGATCCGTTCGATGCCCCTGAGACTCCCTTCGCGGATGAAATCGGTTATCCCCTCGATGAAGATGACGAAGCCCTTCGCTCCGGCGTCGACCACCCCGGCCTCGGCCAGAACCGCAAGCTGCTCCGGGGTGCGATCGAGCGCGTCATGCGCCGCGTCGAGGGACCGCGATATGATATCAACCAGATCAGAGGACTCGGTCTGCAGGCGGGCGACCGCTTCGGCCCACGCCCGCATGACCGTCAGGATCGTTCCTTCGACCGGGCGGCTGACCGCCGCGCGCGCGTAATCGACCGCCCGCACCAGTGGAGTCCCGACGGCCCCGGCCGGCAGGCGGTCGGCCTCGCCTGTTTCACGGGAGAAGCCGTACAGGAACTGGGCCAGGATGAGACCGGAATTCCCCCGCGCGGCACTGATCGCGGCTTCGGACAGCGACCGGCAGGTGCGGCTGAGGGAAGGGAGGATCTCGGCGTCCTCGACGGTACCGGTGACCGTACAGGCAAGATTGCTGCCGGTATCACCGTCGGGAACGGGGAAGACGTTGATACGGTTCAACTCCGACTGTGCCCTGACCAGTGCCTCGGCCCCGGCGATGAAGGCACGGTGGAATCGCCGACCATCGAGGTAGGAGATCTTCATGCCGTTCCTTTGCGATGACGTCGTTCGCGTCAGGGAATAAATAAGGGATAACGCCGCCTGCGCGATCCGTATACTCTACCTGTTGGAACCGCTCCTCTTCCAGGATTTTCCACCGGGCGCCTCTCCCTGCTCCACCGGTGAACCCGACGTGGTCGCAGGTCGTACGAAGAGGCGTGCGCGCGGATCGCACCGGTGAGGATCACCGCTTCCGCGTTACTGCCGCAGGATGCGCGCAGTCTGGTATGACCGGGGTACGATGGTCAACCACATAGGATTCGGCATGATGAGCTGGCTGTGTCGTATGGAACCGGAAAGGGGAATATTCATGCATCGTCAGATTCGTCGGGCGTCTCGATGGCCGGCCGTCCCGGCGGCGCTCGTAATCATCGTCTGCTTCGCGGCTTCCCATGTCAGAGGGCAGGAACTCGAACCGCCGGCCGGTTCCGTCGACATCTCGATCGTGCCGCGGTACCGGGAGATCATCGCCCGCGTCTCCGCCGACTCAGTGCTCGCCTCGCTTCGGACGCTGGAATCCCTGGGTGTCAAGGCGGCCGGCACGCCGGCCCTGAGCGAGACGGCCGACTGGCTTCAGGCCAGGTTCGAAGCCTACGGTTACACCGACATCACCCGCCAGGATTTCAGTTTCGGATCCCACCGGCTGCAGAACCTCATCGTCACCAGAGCCGGCACATCCGCTCCCGACCGGTTCCTCATCATCGACGGCCACTACGATACGATCCGGGGTCCCGGGGTGAACGACAACGGTTCGGGTGTCGCCGTGATCCTCGAGGCAGCCCGCGTCCTGGCCGATGTCGACTGCGCTATCTCCATCCGGTTCATCAACTTCGCCGCCGAAGAAGTCGGTCTGGTCGGCAGCCGGGCCTATGTCAATGAGATCGCAGTCCCCCGGGCCATGGATATCGTGCTCGTCCTGAATATCGACGAGGTCGGTGGCGTCGCCGGTCTTGCCAACACCACCGTCACCTGTGAGCGGGACGAGGGACCGCCCGTTGAGAACAACGCGGCGTCGGCTGCCTGCACCGACACCCTCGCCGCGCTGACCCGGGCGTACTCGTCGCTGGAGACTCATATCGCCCACGCCTACGGCAGCGACTACATGCCCTTCGAGGATGCGGGGTATGTCATCACGGGCTTCTATGAGACCAACGAATCCCGATGCCCGCACACCCCCAACGACCTCCTCGTGAACATGGATCCGGCGTATGTTGCGCAGATCGCCCGGGCTACGGTCGCCGCGGCCCTTCACTTCGCCCGGGCCGATCCCGGACCGCCCCCCCGGTAGCCGGCGGTCGGGGGGAGGGGGAACCGGGATTTTCAGCAGGTGATGCCTGCAGACGTTCGTCCCGGGCCCGGATGAAGGCGGCCAGGAATACCTCGGGATCAACCGGGCGGCCGGTCTGGCGGCAAAGGGCCCGGTAGAGTTCGAAGGCGCAGACCACACAGTACTCCCGGCCGATGGTCCGCATCCGGCAGCTTTCCTGCGGCCGGTACACCCCGTGTTGGGCGTAGAATCCACCCTCCCAGGCGCCGACCAGATCCTCGAGGCCGGAGCGGGCATAGAACTGCCGCCACTTCAGGGTGCCGGCGAGATCGTCGAAATCGATCTCGGAACCGGCCTGGACGTTCGCGAAATCGGGGGTGAGTTCGATGATCTCAGCCAGCCCGGAATCCTCGTATTCGTCGGCCAGCATCCCCAGCGTGTGGCCGGCTTCGTGCAGGGCGATCTCGCCCACCAGGTCGCCGGCCGAAGCGGTGAAGAGGTATGAGCCCACCCCGATCTCCCCCGTTCCGCCGATGCGCTCGTCGTTGACGATCACTCCGACCAGATCGTAAGCCGGGACCCGCGCGAGGGCCTCGCTCAGACCCGTCTCGTTCTGCACGATGAGCGCCCGTTCGACATCCGGGTACCCGAAGTAGGTGGCGTCGAAGGCGGTGTTCCGCGTTTCCCGGTCGGGACCGTCGTCGGCTCCCCGTTCCTTCGACGCCAGGACGACGGCGAAGATGTTGATCTCGTCCCGGAACATCGAGAAGGGGAAGGTCTCCCGGAACGCCTCGGTCACCATCGCCGCCATCCGGTCGAAAGAGCCGCCCGCGGCCAGATCGGCGTCGGTGTAGCCGTCACCGACCAGAACGATGTTCAGCCGGTTCTCCACCGCTCCGGCGGACCCGGCCAGGGTGCGGATCTCGGCCGCGGAGTAATCGTACTCGGGGATCGGGTCGATGAAACCGACGCCCGGGGTATCGCTCAGGACCCACCGGCTGTCCGCACCGGCGGGATTGACGAGGAAGCGGCTGTGGGCGGCTTCCGGCCGCCCGCCCAGCACCGTCACCTCGCCGCCCGCCGCCGGCGTGACGATCACTTCACCGCTCGCCGGTCGCAGCCATCCGGTGGTCACCCGGGTCCATTCATCCAGGACGAAAGCATCCCGGCACTGCATCTGGGAAGTACCGATCTCGAGCCGGAACTCCCCCGGACAGAAGACCCACAGATCGTCACCGTCGTCGTACCACCGCCCGGTCGGGATCCTCCGGTCAGCCACGGCCGTGAAGGTCGCGCGGGGGGAGTCCTCCAGCCGCTGGAGGTAATCCGCCTCGATCGCATTGATCCGGCCGCCGGAGACGGCCACACCGTCCCAGCGGCGGGCCACGTTCCTGAGCATCGTCCCGGCGGTGAGGTCCACCAGGTAGGTGCCCGTGTCCGAGCCGACCAGGAGCCTGCCCTCCCCGTCCACATCCGCGAAATGCATGTCCCGCAGGATGGTCTGGGTGCGGAAGAGCGGGCGGGCGCTGAGGGTTGAGAAGGCGGCGATCTCGACCTGGGAGGCGGCCAGCAGGACCTCGTCGTCGTGGACGAACAGCAGGGCCATCACCGCATTGTTATGACCGCCGAAGCCGGGCAGCTCGCCGGTGATCCGGCCGCTTGCCCGGTCGAGCAGCAGGATACGGCCGTCGGGCCGGCCCACCGCGACGGTCCCTCCGTTGGAGGAGAAGGCGGCCGTGAGGCCGCGGCCGGAGCGGGCCAGGGTCCCGAACGACCGGCGCCAGCGCACTTCGCGCAGATCGGAGGACCGCAGTTCGAGGTCGTTGTGGTAGGTCACGACCACGTCGCCCGTATCGGGAGCGATGAAAAGGGCCTGCGGTTCGGGATCCCGGGGCAGTCCCGGGTCGACGGCGATCTCCCCGGTCGGCACATCGAGGATCGCCAGGCGGTGACGGCGGCTGTCGTCCAGATAGTGCAGGAAGACCCGGTGCCCGATCCGATCAGCCAACAGGCCGGTGATCTCGTAGAACGGTGCTGCGATCCGTCGCTCGAGTCGACCGCTGTCAACCTCGATGAGGTGGATATCCTCGTCATGGGTGAGCCCCAGCAGGAGCTCGTTCGAGATAAGGCGCAGGTCGGAGTAAGCGCTGCCGTCGACCCGGGTCAGGCTCCGCTTGGCCGGGAAGGTCGCCCCGGCACCAGGCATGATCCGTTCCCCGATCTCGAAGACGGGGAGGCGGGTGCGCAGCCGGTTGGCGTCGTCACGACGTTCGATC
>CAYSYY010000089.1:0-10307 GCA_964435265.1 uncultured Gemmatimonadota bacterium | reverse complement strand
CCCGATCATTTCACACCTCCCGGTCGGGATGGACCGCGTCCGGCTCCAGTATGGCGATGATGGCGTCGGTCATCTCCCGGGTCGTGGCCGCTCCCCGGGCGACGGCTTCAGGTCCGCCAGGCAGCTTGCACATGTCGTAGGTGCGCACCTGTCCCTCGGCCACCACCCGTCCGATCGCGGTGCGGACCGTTTCGGCCTTCTCCGCTTCGCCGAGGTGGTCGAGCATCATCGCCGCTGCCAGGATCATGGCGATCGGGTTGACGATGCTCGGCTCCAGCTCAGCGTATTTCGGGGCCGATCCGTGGGTGGGTTCGAAAACGGCGATCTCGCGGCCGACGTTCGAGGAGGCGGCGAAACCGAGTCCGCCCACCAGGCCGGCGAAAGCGTCGGAGATGATGTCGCCGAACATGTTCCCCGAGACGATGACCCCGTAGTCTTCGGGATTCTTGGTCAGCCACATCGTCTGGGCGTCGATATTGGTGGACCACAGCGCTATCTCGGGGTACGCCCCGGCCGCCACCCGGGCTTCGTGCTCGAGCATCCCCGAGGTCTCCCGGATCACGTTCGGCTTCTCGCAGACCGTCACCGAGCGGTAACCGCGCTCCCGGGCGAAGCGGAACGCTTCTTCGACGATCCGGCGGCAGGCTCCTCGGGTGAAGATGCGACTCGAGATCGCCAGGTCGGGACCGGGCACGGCGGCGAAGGGGGCGAACTTCGGGTGCGTCTCGAAAGCGGCCCGGACCGGGGCCGGGGGGTCGGTCCACTCCACGCCTGAGTAGAGCCCCTCGGTGTTCTGCCGGAAGACCACCACGTCCACGAACGGCTCCTCGCACGCTCCGCTCGCGGAGCGCCGCACGAAATTCAGGAGATTGCCGGGGAAGGAACGGCAGGGCCGGATCGAGATGTCCAGATCGAACCGCTGGCGCAGGCCCACGATGGGGCTGTAGTACACGAATCCCTTGTCCTGAAGAGCGGGATCGAGCTCGGCGGCCGCCTCGTTCTTCGGCTTGCTGGTGATGGCGCCGAAGAGCCCGACCTTGTGCTCGGCCAGCAGGTCGACGGTGCGCGCAGGCAGGGCGTTGCCCTCGGTGCGCCAGAACTCCCAGCCGATGTCGGCGTGGACGTATTCGGCTTCGAAGCCCGCCGCTTCGAGAACGCGGATCGCCTCGGGCAGAACGATTGCTCCGATGCCGTCACCGGGCATCGCGACGATGGTGTGCTGCGCCATGATGTACCCTTCCGTCCCGTCGTTCAGAATCCCAGCTCCCGCAGCACCCGGTCGGCGCCGAAGGTCCGGCAGATGAAGAGGAGGTAGTTCATGTGCACGCTGATGTTGCGCCCGAAATCGGGATCGAAGTTGTAGTCGTTGACGGTGGCTTCCCAGACCCGGTCGAAGTTGATGCCGATCAGCTCACCGCGGGCGTTCATGAGCGGGCTGCCCGAGTTGCCGCCGGTGGTGTCGCAGTTGGTCAGCAGGTTGACCGGCACGTCCCCGCTGGCGTCGGCGAAGGGTCCGAAGTCGTGCTCCCGCCAGGCCTGCCTCAGCCGGTCGGGGACGACGAACTCACCCTCACCGGTTTCCTTCTCCAGGACCCCGGTCAGGTAGGTGAAGGGCCTGATATGCACCGCATCCCGCGGGTCGTAGCCGCGGACGTAGCCATAGGAGAAGCGCAGCGAGCGGTTGGCGTCTGGGTAGAGCATTTCGCCCTGCGATTCGCAGTACGCCATGATCCCTTCGGCATAGAGCTGCTGCAGGCGGGCGAGTCGGGCGTTGCGCTCCCTCTGCCGCTCCGCGATCGCCATCCGCTCTTCCCGGATGTCGGCAGCCACCGCCATGAAAAGGCCGCCGCGCCGCACCGCCGTGGCGGGATCGGCTTCGAGCAGCTCCGC
Source organism: uncultured Gemmatimonadota bacterium (assembly GCA_964435265.1). Lineage (GTDB taxonomy): Bacteria > Blakebacterota > Blakebacteria > Blakebacterales > Blakebacteraceae > CAYSYY01. The sequence goes on along the minus strand of CAYSYY010000089.1, from coordinate 8,417 downwards.
CCGCCCCTGCTCATCGAGCAGGGGGGAGGTAATGTGGGCGTCGCGCGCCACCCGCTGCAGCGCCGGCCCGTAACCGGTGATCTCCTGGCCGGCGGTGATCTCGGTGAAGGGGGTGATCCGCCGCCCCGCCGGCAGGCCCAGGGCGCGCACGGCGGCCCGGGTGTAGAGCTCCTCGTCGACCGGAGCGTAGAAGGAACGGGGCCCGGCCAGGAGGGTGTTGCGGGTACGCGCGAGCCGGTCGCCCCGGAAGTCGGCGGCGCGTTCGGCCTCGGGCAGCTGCATCTGCACGCAGTACTCGTAGAGGTCGGCGGCGTAGGACTGCAGCGGGGAGTACATCAGCTCGGACACGGTTCGCTCGAAGGGGGTGTCGCGCTCCATCCCGGCGTAGATCTCCTGCAGTTCCTCGAGCACGCCGTCATAACGTGAGCGCAGTTCGGGGCGGACGCGGTACCACGCCGTCCAGGCCGCCTCTTCGGACCGTTTGGTGTTGAGGAGATCCTGGCGGGCGAAGCCGACCACCTTCCCCTGGTAGTTCTTGTAGCCGTTGGCGATCCCCTTGATCGTCTCGGCGTAGCGGATCTGGACCGCCCGGTCCCCCTCGCCGGCCCGGGTCATCACCTCGATCCGCTCCCCCCGGATCATGATCTCATACGGGAGCCGGGAGCGTGCTTCGTACTCCACGAAAGAGGAATCGCGGTAGCGCATGGTGGTGCCGGGGTAGCCCAGGAGAAAGGCGAAGTCCCCCTCGGCGGGGGCCTGCCCGGCGACCTCGAGCCAGCTGCGGGGGTGGTAGGGTACGTTCTCCTCGGCATACGGCGCGGGGCTGCCGTCGGGCGCCACATAGGCCCGCAGGAAGGAGAAGTCGCCGGTGTGGCGCGGGAACATCCAGTTGTCGGTTTCCGAACCGTAGTTGCCCACCGCGAAGGGGGGTACGTAGACGATGCGGATGTCACGGATGATGCTGAAGCCGATCAGCTTGTACGCGTTCCCGTAGGAGAAGGACGAGATCGAGACATCCAGGTCGGGATGGGCGGCCCGCGCCTCCTGGGTGATCGCACGGGCGTTGGCCGAGATCGCGTCCTGGCGCTCCTCCCAGGTCATCCCGTCACCCACCCCCGCCAGCACCCGGGGGGTCACGTCCTCGTAGAGCTGGAGCAGGCGGGCGGAATAGCCCCGGGCCTGGATCTCATCGGCCGGGGTGCGGGCGTAGTACCCGTCGGTGATGTAGTCGTTCTCGGCGGTGGCGATCCGGGCCACGGCCCCGAAGGCGACGTGGTGGTTGGTCATGATGAGCCCGTCGGAGGACACGAACTCGCCGGTGCCGCCGCCCAGCAGCAGGACCGCTTCGTGCAGACCCGCCCCGCCTGGATTGAATACCCGGCTGGTCGGGATGCGCAGCCCGGCCCGGCGGAGGTTGAGGCGGTCGAGGACATCGGGAGTCCACTGGCCCTCGTCGGTGATAGCGAGGGTGGTGATGCAGGCGATGGCCAGGACGGGGATGAGGAACAGGGGGATGCGTTTCTTCATGATCGGGTTCTCCCGGATGGACCGCCCCGGCGACGGCGACGGTCTTAGTCGGTCCGGCTCCGGACAATGACACCACGGGCGCCGTCGGACGGTGGGCACCGCCCGGCGACGCCCGGCAATATAGGTCGCGCCCGGTCGGCGGTCTATGAAGCGTTGGCGGGCTCCGACCGGAGCCCGGAGGTCAACCCCGGGCGTACTCCCTCACCCCGTCTTCGTACTGGTTGCCCCCCCGGGCGTCCTGGGCGACGATGGCGGGGAAGTCCTCCACTACCAGGCGCCGGATCGCCTCGGGCCCCAGATCCTCGTAGGCCACGAGTTCCATCGACTTCACCGACCGGGCGATCAGCGCCGCCGCCCCGCCCACGGCGGTGAAGTAGACCGCGCCGTGCTTCTGCATGGCCTCCACCACGGCCGGACCCCGGGCGCCCTTGCCGATCATGCCGCGCAGGCCGAGTTCGATCAGCCGGGGGCTGTAGGGATCCATGCGGTACGAGGTGGTGGGGCCGCACGAGCCGATCACCTGGTCGGGCTTGGCGGGGGAGGGGCCCACGAAGTAGATGGTCTCGCCCGCGATATCGACCGGCAGCGGCTCGCCGGAATCGAGCAGGTCGACCAGCCGCTTGTGGGCCGCATCGCGCCCCGTGAGCATCGGGCCGCTCAGGAGCACGCGATCGCCCGCCCGGAGGTTCTGTATATCCTCTTCACTCAGCGGAAGCTGGATTCTCTTGCTTTCTGCCATGATGTCTCTCCTCCGGATTCTAGAGGATCACGCTCTTGTGCCGCGCGGCGTGGCACTGCATGTTCACCGCCACCGGCAGGCTCGCGATGTGGCAGGGGAAGGTCTCGATGTGCACGTCGAGAGCCGTCGTCCGCCCGCCCAGTCCCATCGGACCGATGCCGAGGTTGTTGACCTTCTCGAAGATCTCCTCCTCCATCGCGGCGTAGAAGGGGTCGGGATGCCGCTCGCCGAGCCGGCGCATCAGGGCCTTCTTGGCCAGGCGCGCGCACAGATCGAAGGTACCTCCGATGCCCACTCCCACGACGACCGGGGGGCAGGGGTTGGAACCCGATTCCCGTACCCGGTTCACCACGAACTCCACCAGGCCGTCGCGTCCCGCCGCCGGAGCGAAGAGACGGGCCATGCTCATGTTCTCGCTCCCCCCGCCCTTGGGGGCGATGGTGATGGTGACCCTGTCCCCGGGCACGAACTCCACCGTGAGGGCGGCCGGGGTGTTGTCGCCGGTATTGACCCGGCGCAGGGGATCGGAAACGATCGACTTGCGCAGGTAGCCGTCGGTGTAACCCTGCCGGACTCCTTCGTCCACCGCGGCGGGGATGTCTCCCTCGATACAGACGTCGTGCCCGATCTCCATGAAGATCGCGGCGAAGCCGGTGTCCTGGCAGATCGGCACGCGTTCGGCGGCCGCGATCCCGGCGTTCTCTATGATCTGGTCCAGTATCTCCCGACCGACCGGGGATTCCTCGTTCTCCCGGGCCCGCTTGAGGGCGGCGAGCACGTCGTCGGGAAGGTCGTAGTTGGCCGTCATGGAGAGGTCTCGGATCGCTTCGGTGATCTTCTCAGCTGGTAGGGTGCGCATGGGCATGCTCTCCGGTATGGGGCGGTCCCGTTCCGGCCGGCCCGGCCGGACGAAGAATCGGACGTACTCTACTACACGCCGCCCGGGGGTCAAGATGCAAAGACACGCCGGTCCGCTCCTTTTACTGGCCTCGCCGGAACAGGATGTGCTTTATACTCACCGTCGCTGTCTGCCGGTACCGCCACCCTCCGATCCGGAGCCTGTCTGCATGCCGACACCGCAGCCCCTCCAGCCCCTGCTCGCGCCCCGCTCGATCGCCGTCATCGGAGCCTCCGACCGTCTCGAATCGCTGGGAGGGAAGACCTTCGCCAACCTGCTCGCGGCCGGATTCACCGGCGACCTCTATCCCGTGAATCCCCGGGTGCCGACCGTGCAGGGCGTGCCGGCCCTGGCCGGGGCCGAGGAACTGCCCGAGGGGATCGATCAGGCGGTCCTGATCGTGCCGCGCGATGCCGTGCTGCCCGTCCTCGAGACCTGTGCGGGCAAGGGCGTGCGGTGCGCCGTCGTGATCACCGCCGGTTTCAGCGAGACCGGCGGGGCGGGAGCGGAGCTGGAGGAACGTCTGGCGGTGGCCGCCCGGGCCGGCGGGATGCGCCTGCTCGGTCCCAACTGCATGGGCGCGATCAATACCGATCCCGCGGTCGGTCTCGACACCACCTTCAGCCCGGTCCCCGCCATCCGCGGAGGGGTGGGGCTGGTGAGCCAGAGCGGGGCGCTCGGGGTGGCCATCCTGAGCCTGGCCGAGGGGCTGAACCTCGGCCTCTCCACCTTCATCTCGGTCGGGAACATGGCCGATATAGGGATCGAGGACGCCCTCGAATACTGGCGCGACGACGGGCGCACCCGGGTCGTCATGATGTACCTGGAGTCGTTCGGGGAAGCCGCCGCCTTCGCCGAGCAGGCGGCGCCGCTGGCGCGTACCCGGCCGGTCATCGCCGTGAAGGCGGGCCGGAGCGAGGCGGGAGCCCGGGCGGCCTCCTCCCACACCGGTGCCCTGGCCACCGACGAACGGGCCCTCGACGCCCTTTTCCGGCAGTGCGGCGTACTGCGGGCACCGACGGTGCAGGACATGTGTTTCTGGGCCGCCGCCTTCGAACGCTGCCCGCTCCCGGCGGGCAACCGCGTGGCCATCATCACCAACGCCGGGGGGCCCGCCATCATGGCCGCCGACGCCTGCAGCGGGCACGGTCTCGATCTGCCCGAGCTCCAGCCCCGCACGCGCGAACGCCTGGCCGAGTTCCTGCCTCCGGCGGCCGCGCTGGGCAATCCCGTCGACATGATCGCCTCCTCCGGTCCCGAGGAGTACCGGCGTGCCGTCGAGGCGGTCACCGCCGACACAGGAGTGGACGCCCTGCTCGTCCTCAACGTCACTCCGCCGCTGGGAAGCGACCCGGCCGAGGTGATCCGGGCGATCTCCGGCCTGGAGTCAGCAGCCCGCAAACCGCTCGTGACGGCCGTCCTGACCGGCGATGCCTTCTACCCCGAGGCGGCCCGGATCGCGGGCGCGCCGCCGATCTACCGGTTCCCCGAACCGGCGGTCGGCGCCCTGGCCGCCCTGGTCCGCTACGCCGCCTGGCGCGAGGCCGATGAGACCGCCTTCGAGGTCCGACCGGTCGATCGAGGGCAGGTGGCCGACCTCCTGAGAGATCTTGAGTCCGAATCCGCACCCGGTTCCCCGCGCCTGCTCGGCCACGACGAGGCCTCACGACTGCTGGCGGCCTGGGGCATCCCGATGCCGGAGCAGGAGGTCGTCGCCACCGCCGAGCAGGCGGCCGGGGCCGCCGAGCGGCTGGGTGGGCGGGTGGCCCTGAAGGCGCTCGGCCCCGAGCTGCTGCACAAGGCCGACCTGGGCGGTGTCGCCCTGCATCTGCCGGGGCCGCAGGAGGCCCGGCAGGCCGCCGAGACCATGACGGCGGCTCTCGCTTCAACCGGCGCCAGGCAAACCGGTTTCGTCATCCAGCGCATGATCGAGGGCGGCCTCGAGCTGATTCTCAGCACCCGCCGCGATCCCCGGTTCGGCTCTCTGCTGATGGTCGGGCTCGGAGGCTTCTTCGCCGAGGTTCTGCAGGACGTGCAGATCGGGCGCCTGCCGCTCTCGCGCACCGAGGCCGAGCGGATGCTGCGCTCCCTGGCCGCCTGGCCGGTGCTGGCGGGGAGTGTGCGCGGTCGCGGAGTGCACCTGCCCTCGCTGCTCGACCTCATGGGCCGGCTGGCCAGGATGGCCGATGACATTCCCGGACTTGTCGAGATCGAACTCAATCCCGTAATCTGTTTCCCCGAACCGGATATGTACTGGGCCGTGGACGCCGTCCTGCGCACCGGAGCGCAATTGTAAAAGGAGTCTCATTATATGGCCTGCGAACTCGGACGCTGGGACCTTACCGAACTCCTCCCCTCAGAAGACGAAGCGGTCCTGACCCGACGCCTTGACGAGCTGCGCTCGGCGGTGGCCGCCTTCGAGGGGAAGCGTTCCCTCCTCTCTCCCGGTATCGACCGCAAAACCCTCGGAGCGGTGCTGCGCGAATACGAGGACCTGGCCCGGGGCATGCAGGTGCTCTCGGCTTACGCCTCGCTCCGCTTCTCCGAGGACACCCAGTCCGAAGCGGCGCTCACCCTGCGCAACCGGGTCCGACACATCCTCACCGGTCTGGGGAACCGGAGCCTCTTCTTCTCCCTCTGGTGGAAGGCGCTCGACGACGATACCGCCGGGCGGCTGCTTCCCGAGGGTTCCGGCTCAGCCGACGACCGGCACTTCCTGAGCGACCTGCGCCGGTTCGCCCCCTACACCCTCGACGAGGGTCGCGAGCAGCTCATCAACCTGAAGAACGCCGACGGTATCGACGCCCTGCTGACCATATACTCGATGATCACCAACCGGCTGGAGTTCCGGCTCGATACCGGCGACGGGACCCGCACCTTCACCCGGGACGCGCTGATGAAGTACGTGCGCTCCCCCGAGGCCGGGCTGCGCGAAGCGGCCTATGCCGAGCTGCACCGGGTTTACAAGCGCGAGTCGCCGGTGCTGGCCCAGATCTATGCCAACCGGGTCCGCGACTGGCACTCCGAACAGGTCGAGCTGCGCGGTTTCGCCGATCCCCTGGCGGTCCGCAATCTGGCCAACGACATCCCCGACGAGGCCGTGGCGACCCTGCTCGAGACGGCCCGGGCCAACGCCGGTCTGTTCCAGCGCTACTTCGAGCTCAAAGCCGGCTGGCTGGGGATGGCGAAGCTGCGCCGGTATGATCTCTATGCCCCGGTGACCGCCGCCGAACGCACCGTGCCGTATCCCGAGGCGGTCGAGACGGTGCTCGGCACCTTCCGCAATTTCCATCCCCGCTTCGCCGAAATGGCCGAACGGGTCTTCGCCGACGACCATATCGATTCCGAGATCCGCCCGGGCAAGCGGGGCGGGGCCTTCTGCATGACGGTCCTGCCCGAACACACCCCCTGGGTGCTCACCAACTTCGCCGGGGAGGTGCGTGATGTGGCCACCCTGGCCCACGAGCTCGGCCACGCCGTGCACAGCATGCTGGCGGCCGATCATTCGATCCTGGTCCAGCATCCCACCCTCCCGCTGGCCGAGACCGCCTCGGTCTTCGGTGAGATGATGGTCGTGGACAGCCTGCTGGAGCGTGAGACCGATCCGGCGGTGCGCCGTGAGATCCTGGCCGGGGCGGTGGACGACGTCTACGCCACCGTCATGCGGCAGGCCTACTTCGTGCTCTTCGAGATCGAAGCCCACCGGGCGATCCTGGAGGGACGCTCACCGGAGGAACTGAACACCCTCTACCGTGACAACCTCCGCGAGCAGTTCGGTTCGAGCCTCGAGATCTCCGACGACTTCGCCTGGGAATGGATCACCATCCCCCATATCTACTCCACCCCGTTCTACTGCTACGCCTACTCCTTCGGCCAGCTCCTGGTGCTCTCCCTCTACCGCCGCTTCCGGGCCGAGGGGGACGCCTTCGTCCCCTCCTACCTGCGCCTGCTCGCCCACGGCGGTTCGGCCCGCCCGGCCGGGATCCTGGCCGAAGTGGACGTGGACATGACCGATCCGGCCTTCTGGCAGGGCGGCTTCGACATCGTCGCCGGGATGATCGACGAACTGGAGGCGCTGGAGACCTGATCGCCCCGGTTCCATCCAACGACCGGTGCCACCTCTCAACCCTGCCGGGAGAGACGCCATGCCGGACCGATTACCGATGAACCAATGTTCGCGCTGGTGCTGCGCGTCACCGGACTCTACGGCGTCATTGCGTTCGAGGTCTCCTATTCCGCCCGCAGCGACTCGACCGGATCGATCTGTCCCGCCCGGCGCGCCGGCAGCCAGCTGGCGAGCAGCACCACGGCCGTCATGAGCAGCGCCGTCAGGGCGTAGACGACGACATCATCATATCTGATCCCGTAGATCAGGCTCTGCAGAACCCGCATGACCAGAAACGCCCCAACGAGTCCGATGAGGAGTCCGATCCCGCCCAGCCGGACCCCCTTGCTGACCACCAGTCGCTGGACCATCCGTTTGTCGGCGCCGAGCGCCATCCGGATCCCGAACTCCCGCCTCCGCTGGGTCACCGAGTAGGCGATGACGCCGTAAACGCCGACCGAGGCGAGCAGCAGCGCGATGACCGAAAAGACTCCGAAGAGCAGGGTGTAGAGCGGTTCCTCCCAGTTGCTCCGCCGCATCAACATCCGCATGGTGATGACCTCCGGGATCGGCAGGTCGTGGTCCACCGACCAGACGGCGTTGCGTACAGGGTTCGCCATCAGGAGGGGATCGGCGGTCGTGCTCACCACCATGAAGTTCCGCTGGTTCATCGATTGCGCCATCGTCAGGTAGACGCACCACTCCACCGGACGATTGAGCCCGGCCTGCCTGACGTCACCGACCACGCCGATGATCTCGTACCAGTCCTCGCTCTCCGGCTCGGGACCGAACGCGATCCGCTCTCCGATCGGGTCCTCATCGTGCCAGAAGGACTCGGCCAGGCGCTGGTTGATGACCATGACCTGCCGGGAGTTGCGCTGATCGGTGTCCTGGAAGGTCCGGCCGCGCAGCAGCGGGATCCCCATGTCCGCGAAGTAACCGTTCGAGACGATTCTGGTGTTGGCGATCCGGGGCTGGTTCTCCGGCGGCGGCTCGATCCCGTCGATGGTGATCCCGCTCGCCCGGTTGGACTGGCTCATCGGCAGGTGGGAGTTCATCGCGGCCCCGGTCACGCCGGGGATCGCCGCGACGCGCTCGAGGGTCGTCCGCCAGAAGTCAGACAGCTGCTCGAAGGTGCCGTCCTCGGT
>CAYSYY010000088.1:0-10344 GCA_964435265.1 uncultured Gemmatimonadota bacterium | reverse complement strand
CGGCCGGACGCCTCGGCCCTCTCGATACGTTACCGTACCTACGGAACGGTGTACTTCGTGCGTCGTGAACTGCACCGTGAACCCTCCTTTCCAGACAGCGTATATTGGAGCAGCCGGTCGGTGATACGGCGCAGCCGGATTGTAGACGATTCCTGCGCCTTGTGCGTCTTCCCTCTCCAGAACATGCCGGGAGGGTAACAGGTGCTGAGAGTGAAGGTACCAGGGGGTCGATCGGCCTGCTCCGGAGCGGGGCGGGCCGGTACGATGATAACCGCCGTTCTGCTGCTGACGGGGTGCGATCTTCTGCTCGGTCCCGCCCCTGCATCGGACAGCATCCGGAACCTCCGGTGGGAGAACGAGATCGTGGCCACCGGGGCCGTCGCCGGTCTCGATGCCGCCGTCTCGGCCGACGGTGAACTCGTCGTGTCCTACATCCACGAAGACTCCCGCCTGCGTATCAGCCAGCACTCCGGTGCTGGCTGGAAAGAGTACGACGGACCGACCGTTGCTTTCGCTCCCGGTACCGCCACGACTCACCTCGCCGTCGGTTCCAACGGGGAGATTGCGGTACTCTTCTGGACGGGGAGCGACATGGAGATCGCCACCTACGGTCCTGATGGGGAGCGCCACCTCGCACTGCTGACGCTGGAGGCCGAGGAATACGGCGGGGCGCGCCCGACCGCCTGGGATCCGACCGCCGCGGACCTCGATTTCACGAGCGACGATCTGCTGCGCGCCGTCGTTCAGGAGGAAGTCACCGGCGGCCTCTGGCTTTTTCTGGAGCGTAGCGACCGGTGGATCCTGCGTCCCGTGGCGGCCAGTGACGGCGTCAACAATGCCATCGATATGACCGTTTCACCCGACGACGAGGTTGATCTCGTCTTCCAGGCCGCCGGCCAGGGGCTCTACTACCGGTGGCAGGAGGGCGAAGGCTGGATCGAACGACTTCAGATCCCCAACTCCCTCCCCTACCGGCTCCGGCTGCGCGACGACGGCACCAGTGTCCTGGCCACCCGTCTGCTGAACCGGATCTATGTCGCCGAGGAGATCTGGGACGAGATGGACGGGGCTGCGAAATGGTATTCCCGCCGGGTCATCGAACATGAGGATCTGTACTGGAAGAAGCTGGATCTGGTGCTGGACGGCAACGGGTACCCCGGCGTGATGCACCTGCTCGGTCCCTACCGGGATCGGTACTTCGAGGTCTGGTACTCACAACTGGAGGCGGACGGAACATGGAGCCGCGCTCAGGTGGCCGGCAACCTCGACATCCAGAACGCCTTCGATCCCTTCGACATCACGATGGTGCGTGACCCCGAGGACTGGATTCACATACTATTCGTCAGCGGAGGAGCAACGGCAGCCGGCTCGAATCAGACTACCGTCGTGCCCCAGCTCCTGCATCTGTCCAGCGACGGATCCGCCCTGCATTCGGCATCCGGGAGGTAGGCATGAAGATACAGACGTGCGGCAACGGCATCCTGCTTCCGGTGTTCCTGGCTGGATTCATCCTGGCATCCGCCGCGTGTACGCGTGAGCCCTACAATGAGAACCGATCGGCCCGGTTCAATACCACCGACTTCACCTTCGCACCGGTCACCGCCGACGCCGCCGTCTGGTCGATACGGGGAGTGAGTACGGCCGACGGGCGCATGGGCCTGGCGATCGGCCTCGGCGAAGATCAGGTGAGGATCGTGGAGAACAGCTCCGGCACCTGGACCGACCTGACGACCCTGTCGGGGAACGGCCTCATGACGACCCTGGTCGACATCGCCCCCGGGCCGTCGGGAACCTGGTGGATCCTGGCCTCACATGAAACCGAGGGCATGAGACTCTACCGGATCGGCGGCGCTTCGGACTCCACCCTCACCATCCCTCCCTACAGCGATACGGTCTGGGACACCGCCGGCTCGGCGCTGGGCTCCGACGCCGCCGGACGTCCGGTGGCTGTGTTGAAGGCACGCGGCGCGACCCTCTTCCGGGTCGCCCTGGCCGATACCGGCTGGAGCGTGAGCCAGATCAACAACTCGACCCTGAATTCCTACGCCTATGATTACGATGTCGATGATACTGATACCGGCCACCTTCTCTTCCGGAACGCCCTGAGCGGCAAGATGAACTACCAGAAGGCCGGTCCGGACAGCACCGTCAACCGATCCTTCCCGCCCGACATTTACACCGTCGAAGATCTGCACCTCTTCGCCACCCCCGACGGACGGGTGCGGCTGATCGGCGGCCTGTACCCGGTGAACAGGATCGTCTACTGGCAGGAGGAACAAGGTCTCGACGTGGCCGAATCCATACCGATCGATGAACCCTTCCTCTCGCACGCCGCCGCCGGGGTCGCGCCTGATGACCGTCCTTGGGTCGTGGGCGGCAGTTACCAGGGCAGCGGCCGCTTCAACCTCTATCTCGTCACCCGCTCGCCGGAGGACCTGGGTATCAACTGGACCGCCACACCGATCGTGGAAGGGGCCGCCTGGCAGAGCCTGCGGAACCGGATGATGGTATTCACCATCGCGGTCGATGCCCTGGGGAGTCCGCACATCATTCTCGTCACCGGTGAATCGGGCAGCGCAGAATCGGTCATCCAGGAGGCGGTGCCGAAATAGCCTGAGCCGTCCGGAGCCGCTCGGAGAGGAACGCCGGAGGTCCGTGTTCTGAAGATATCCGCATCCTGAGGTGCATAGAGAACGGGTCCCGGACCTGAGGACCGGGACCCGCGTTGAGAGACGGTGCCGGACGAGTGGGTTCGCTCCGACGGTCGCCCCGAACCATCACGGCCCGGGACGAGCCCGACCCGTCTTGAGCATCAGATGAAAAGGCCGGCATCTGCCGGCTTTTTCTTCCTCCAGGTCCGGCACCTCCCTTTTCTTAGCACTTCCCGTTCTCTTTGTCGAATGGAAAGCTGCCGGGTCCGGTGAGGCCCGATTCCGTCGTTCCGATCACCGATACGCGGTCGATCCTCGTTTGGCCGCACTTTTCTGGCCGATGGCGACCATGGCGACCAGCGCGACCATGATCCGCGCGAAGAGGGCGGGCAGGGCCGTACCCCCTCCCGTGAAAGAACCAACGATCCCCAGGATCGCCCAGAGAAGCAGGAGGTAGAGGGAGTAGAACCGGTCCATCAGCATGGTTACCCCGGTACCGGCGAGCAGGAAGAAGCCGATGCCGTCGATGATGGCTTCAAGCCCGGCCAGTTCGCCGGCCGTCATGATCCCCACCCCCTGGACGAGACCGATCGCCAGGAACCCGATCCCCATGACGATCCGGAGAGCGCTGCTTACCGGAAGTTCATCCCCGTTTGAAGCCGGGGTGCCGCCGGAGCTGCTGTACGAAGAGGAGGTAGGTCGACTCATCTGTGTCACTCCTGCCAGAAAGGAGAGGTTTTTCACGTCGTTTCAGGATAGCATGGTCTACCGACGCGGGAGAAAGGAAAAGGCGGATGTTGGTACCTACACCTGGGATCGCGTCAGGGGACGGGTTCCGCCTCCGGGCGCGGGCGTCCGGAGAGACGGGTGTGCCGCTCCTCTTCCTGCACGGGTTCCCCTTCGATTCCTCCCAGTGGAAACCGCAGCTCGAGGCACTCGCGTCCGTGGCCGCCATGCTGGCCCCCGACGCAAGGGGCCTGGGAGAGAGCGAAGGTCCCCGGAACCCGCTTCATTATTCCATGGCGGTGTATGCCGACGACGCCTGCGCCTGGCTTGATGCCCTGGACCGGGAGAAAGCCGTGGTGGCCGGTCTGAGCATGGGGGGGTACGTCGCTCTCGAATTCGCACTGCGCCACCCCGACCGCCTGGCCGCCCTCATCCTGATGGATACCCATCCTTTCGACGATACCCCCGAGACGATCCGTTCGCGCCGCACCTCGCAGCAGGCGGTGGCGACCGGAGGGGTTGCGGTGATCGTGGATGATCTGCTCGAGCGGGTTCTCGGGTACCGGACCCGACACCTGAAACCCGAGATCGCAGCCGACGTGCGGGCCATGATATCGCGGGCGCCGCCTCACGGTGTGATCGGGGCCCTCGAGGCGATGGCCCGACGCCGCGACACTTCACCGTATCTGGGCGAGATCGATGTTCCGGTCCTGGTGGTGGCGGGGGAGGAGGATCTGCTGACCCCGCCCGCTCAAGCCCGCACCTGGGTACCGGCCCTGCCCGTGGCCGTCTTCGAGACGATCCCCGGAGCGGGGCACCTCGTCACCCTGGAAGCACCCCAACGGGTGAACACCGTCATCCAGGCGTTCGTCGAAGGATTGGGGCAGGTGATCTGAGCATGCCGCCCCGTCCAGACACCGGGTTCAGGAAGGTTGTCACACCCATGCACCGGTTCGTCATCCTGTCCGCCGCTCTGATCATCCTGGCCGGGCTGGGCTCCGGGGCCTGTACCGGTACCCGGCCCGGAGTACGCCCGCAGCTGCTGGTGAACGAGACCCGGAGCGGCATGGGCCAGCCGTTCGGTGAGAGCGGGCGCGGACCGGTGCTGTATCTGCCCAGGACCGCCTCGAATCCCCGCTACGGCTGGACGCCCCGCCGGCCGGTAGGGCTGGGTGGATTCGGAGCCGTTGTCCCGGAACCGACGGCACAGGAGCGGCAGATCCGGTATCTGAATTCTCTCTGGGGCCCTGACGGGCAGACCATCTTCTACGAGCATATCGGCACCTGCTGCCCGTTCACCTCCTTCGGCGCACCGCTCGACCGGGGGGTCATCAACGTTTACGCGCTGCGCTGGGACGGTCTCGAAGAACCCCGCCACCTCTATCTCGACGGCTTCCGGGAGGGCGACGTGAGCATCCCGCGGGGCCTGACCTCGAAGATACCACCTCCGTGAGCACACCGTTCCGCGATACCCTGCGTACACCTTTCCGCAATAACGCCGGTATTCGGGGACCGGGACACCGCCGCAGGCACACAACGGTGTAGTGAGGCGGAGTTTTCGCACTATATTGCCTCCTCGATGACGAACGACGATCCCTACATCCCCCTGCCCGAAGTCCCCCCCGAAGCCGACTGTATCTGTGGAAGCGGACGGGTCTATGCCGCCTGCTGCCTGCCGCGTCTCGACCGACTCAACACCGTCGCGGACGCGCTCGAAGAGCTGCGCCGGCTCGAGGGGTACGACGACCTCTTCCAGGCCTACAGCGATCTCCTCTGGGAAGAGCAGTACCGGGATGAGGAGCAGGGTCGGATGGCTCAGGAATACGAGGAGTGGGACGAGTGGGCTTCGTACCTGTGGCTCGAAGGCGTGATCGTGGATGGCTTCACCATAGAGGGTCGGCGTCCGATTCCCGACCTGCTGCGTGAACGCCTGATGCGGGATGAGGAGTTCCCCGGCGGCCGTCAGACGTTGCGGGCCGTACTGCGTTCCTTTGAGGGTATCTTCGAGATCGCGCCTCCTTTCCCGGCCGACGGTCCCGGGTGCGCCCGGCTGAAACTGTCCGGGCTGGAACAGGTGGTCGCGGATGTCCCCCGTATCTTCCTGCCGCCCGACACCGCCGTGACCGACATGGTCATCGGTCGGTTCGTGCGGCTGGGAAACACCGCCTATCCGACCCATCGCCCGCTGGTGATCCCGATGCTCCCCGACGGCAGCAATGTCGATGCCGCCTACCGCATCCTCTCGGCCACCTTCCCCACCGATCTGGAGGGGCCGGCGGCTGCGGAGATGATGATCCGTCTGTTCCGGGCCCGGGGCGATCTGCTCCTGCGGGTGGCGCTCGAAGCGCTCCTGCCGCTGGAGGAGGACGAGCCGGTCGCCGATCTGCCCGCGGTGGCCGACGGCGGCGAGATCAGGTACATGGTATCCGACTGCGCCGCCGTCGAATCGCACCTCGATTCCAGTCCCTTTTTCGATCACCTCAACCCGCTTGCTCCCGACCCCGTACTCGATACCGCCGCCGACCTGTTCGAAGAGGACGAGCTCCCCCCCCGACCGCACGGTCCCGGGTGGCGGCTCTGCCTGCGTCCCGAGGTACGGCGTCGGCTGCGCCCGGTCGAGCGCGAACAGGTCGAGAACCTGATCCGCAAGCTCACCCTGCGGATCAGACCGGCGAGCGCCAACGACGCCTTCGAACACTGGGCCGCCGATCCCGGGCTCATCGCCTTCCTCGATGCCGAGGCGGGCACGCTCACCGTGCGCGCCTTCCTGGCCCAACCGCTGGAACTGGGGCGCTATATGGTGGAAAGGGAAGTGGGGCCGTTCCTGGCGCGGGAGAGCGAGGAGTACCTCATACCTTGAGAGCTTGAGACCTCGATACCGCGATACCTCGATACTTCTCAGTCGTCCGTGACGACCACCGCCGTCCCGTAGCACAGGATCTCCGAAGCACCTGCCATGACCATGCTGGTCATGAATTTCACGCTGATCACGGCATTGGCGCCGAGGGTCACCGCCTCCTCGAGCATGCGGTCGATCGACTGCTCCCGGGACTCGGCCATCATCTTGGTATATTCCTGGATCTCGCCCCCGACGATTCCGCGCAGGCCGGCCAGGATGTCCCGGCCCAGGTGCCGGGCGCGGATGGTGTTCCCGCGGACCAGTCCCAGGGTCCGGACGATCTTCTTCCCGGCGATGGTCTCCGAGGTGGTGACGATCATTTCTCGACTCCCTTATAGGGATCGGTCCGGTAATCGACGATCCGTTCCCAGGCAACCGTCGCCAGCAGGACCACGAATCCGATCACGATGAACCCGACGGCCAGCTTCTCGAAGAGATCGATCGGCGACGTGATGAAGACATATACATGAGGGCGCCGACGATCAGGAAAACCCATCCGGTCGGGCGGGCGAGGTGTCTGTTCACGTCATCCCAGACACTCCCGCCTGGAATCTCCGGTTCCTGCAGACCCATCTGTCGCAGCTCTCCTTTCAGGGCCCTGAAGACGGCGACCTCCCGGGTGCACTCCGTACACGCCGACAGGTGCGCCTCGAAACGGCGCCGGTCCTCACCGTGGAGTTCCCCGTCCACATACCGCACCAGCTCTTCCCGGTAGGCTTCGCACCCACCGTCGCCTCCCCCCCGAGGGGCAGCCGCAGTGTCTCCCGATGGCCTGTTCATGGGTACTCGACCCCCATCTGCTCCAGTTCATCGCGCAGAGAGCGCCTGGCGTAGTAGACGCGGCTGGCAACCGTTCCCTGCGGGATATTCAGGATCTGTGCGATCTCCCCATACCCCAGCTCCTGCATGTCTTTCAGGATGAGCACCTCCCGGTGGTCGTCGTCGAGCCGGGAGAGCGCGTCCCAGACCAGGGACCGGGTCTCGGCCGCGAGAACCGGCCGGTCGGTCACGGCTCCCGGGTCCGCGATCTGGGGGGGCGTCTCATCATCACCCCCGTCCAGGCTCCGTGAGTAACGCCGCCGCCGCAGGAAGTCGATGCAGAGGTTGCGGCACACGCTCATGAGCCAGGTCACGAAGGAACGATCGGCATCGTAGAGGTCGAGCGAGCGGAAAGCCCTGACGAACGCGTCCTGCACCAGGTCGCGGGCGTCCTCGGAATTGTGTACGAGCCCGAGCGCCAGGCCGTAGAGGCGTCCCTCGTACGCCCGCACGATCGGCTCGTAGGCCTCGGCGTCACCCGCCCGGCACTTGAGCAGGAGTTCGCGTTCAACCTTTACGGCCATGCCGTCCCTTCAGTGCAAGGAATGATACGTACCGGCTCCGGTTTCTTTTCACAACCAAATGATCGAGACACCGGCGCCGCCTTCCCCCGGGTTGCCCAGGCGGAAGTCCCGGATCCGCCCTTCCTGCAGGGCCTGCTCGAGATCACGCCTGATCGCCGCGCGCACTACCGACACGCCTCCGGGACTGGCCATCCCCTTGCCGTGGATGATCTTCACGCGTCGTTCACCGGTGCCGGCGGCTTCGTCCAGGAACCGCCGCAGCCGCCGCCGGGCCTCGGCCACGGTGCACCCCCGGACGTTCAGTTCCCGGTCCTCCTCCTTCATTCCGGGAGCCCGAAGGCCCGCGGATCGATGCCGGTGTCCTCACAGTACCGGTGCAGATCGCGGGCGAACGCCCGGAAGACGAGTCCTACCACGAAGGCATCATCGAGCCAGCCCAGTCCCGGGATGACGTCGGGAATAAGATCGAACGGACCCACGATATAGGCGATCGCGAAGATGAGCATCCAGATCGTCACGGCCGGGATCCGCCGGTAGCGACCGCTCAGGTAATCGCCCACGATCATGACCGCCAGGCGCATCCGCCCGACACAGCGGGCCGGTCCCGGAAAGCGGTTCTCGCGCAGCCATCCGTGGGCATCGGCGAGCAGTCGTTCGAGGCGCCCGTGGGGCTCGGGTTCGGACCGACCGCGGCCTTTCCTGCGTCTGTCTCGCTGCTTCGGCATGTCCGGATGGTAGCTTCCACCGTCGGCGTGAGCAACGACGGGTTTACCTGATTTCGGTACCGGCCGGGACGGGCTCAGGTCAGCGGCAGAGTGAGAACCACCTCGCACCCCGGCGCCCCGGAGCGGTTCTGCAGGATGAGGGTGCCGCCGTGGGCTTCGGCGATCTGGCGGCTCAGCGCCAGGCCGATCCCCGAACCGTCCGGTTTGGTCGTATAGAAGGGCACGAAGAGGTTGGTCGTTTCGCTCACTCCCGGCCCCTCGTCCACCACCCGGAGATCGAGCGTTCCCTCCTCCACCCCCCAGGTCACCGTCACCCCGCCGCCGGTCTCCTCGACCGCGTCCACGGCGTTGCGCACGATGTTGATGAGCAGCTGGGCGATCTGGTCGGGGTCGACGGAAACGGTCAGGAGCGGTCCCGCCTCCACCCGGATGATCCGGCGGGTTTCGAGTTCGGCGGCCCGGCGCACCAGTTCGGCGATCGCAACCGGCTGCAGCCGGGGCTCGGGGAGCTGGGTGAGCCGGGCGTAGGAGCCCATGAACCGGCTCAGGGCTTCGGCGCGATCGCCGATCACGTCGAGCCCGGCCACGAGATCCTCCGCCCAGTCGGCGGGTCGGGGACGCCGGGTGAGCAGGTCACCCAGGCTGCCGGCCAGCGATTTGATCGGGGCCAGGGAATTGTTGATCTCGTGGCGCAGAACCCGCACCAGGCGTCTCCACGCCTGCCGCTCCTCCTCCCTGAGGGTCCGGCTCAGGTCTGAGACCACCAGCAGGGTGTGCCGGAAACCGCCCTGCCGGAAAGTGCTCCGCCGCACCTCCCAGCGACCCTGCCGGACGCCGAGGGCGGCGTCGACCAGACGGGGGGAGGGACCGTCGAGCAGGGGGGCCAGCCCCGTCTCCGCGGCCGGGCGGCCCAGGAGCCGGGCGGCGGGTTCGGCCAGCAGGCGCTCGCCCGCCCGGTTCACCAGCCGCAGGGTGTGGGCCTCGTCGAAGGCGAAAACGGCGACGTCGATCTCCTCCATGACCTTCTCGAGCAGGGCGGCGGCCTCGAGTGCACCCAGCCGCTGTTCCCGCAGCGTGCGGGCCAGAGTGTTCGCTTCCAGGACCGCCAGGCCGAGGGCCTCGTCGGTGCGGCCGCCCCGGGCCCGGATCGAGTAATCCCCCTCGCGCAGGGCGCCGAGCAGGTTGGAGAGGGTCTGCAGCGGCCGGACCACGTATTCGCGCAGGGCGGCTGAGACCCCCAGCCAGCAGGCGAGGATGAGAACGGTGAGGGTCCACTGGAGTTTGGCCGGCGCCTCCCCGATCCAGAGGAAGATGAGCGCGGTGAGCACCGCCGGCAGGCCGGCGAGGAGCGCCATCAACATGGCCCGCTGTTCGTGGGTCATGCCGGCGTCCCGGACCGGTACTCTTTCACTCGGGCTCCTGCAGGCCGAAGCGCTGGAGCCGCCGGTAGAGCGCGCTGCGGCTCAGGCCCAGCCGGTCGGCCGCCTGGCTCACGTTGCCGCCGGTCAGCTCCAGCGTCCGGGTGATGAGGAGCTCTTCCGTCTCCTCCAGCGTCATCTGCTCCCAGGCAGGCGGCGCCTCGCTCCGGGAGCGGACGGCCAGATCCTCGGGCTGGATCGCGTCGGTGTGGGCCATGAGCACGGCCCGCTCCACGGCGTGCCGGAGCTCCCGCACGTTCCCCGGCCAGGGGTGGACGAGCATCAGCTCCATGGCCGCCGGAGCGAATCCCTGGAGCGAGCGGCCGTAGTGAGCGGTCAGTTCCTGCAGGAACCCGGCGGCCAGCACGGGGATGTCGTCACGGCGCTCGCGCAGGGGGGGGAGATGGATCTCGACGGTGTTGAGGCGGTAGAGGAGATCTTCGCGGAAAGTCCCCTCGGCCACCGCCCGGGAGGGATCGACATTGGTGGCCGCGATGACCCGCACGTTCACCCGCCGCATCTTCTCCGAACCGACCCGCCGGATCTCGCCCGTCTCGAGCACCCGCAGCAGCTTGGCCTGCT
>CAYSYY010000087.1:0-10373 GCA_964435265.1 uncultured Gemmatimonadota bacterium | reverse complement strand
GGAAGCGTGGAGTCCTCTACCGGGTCGAGGCGGCCAAACCCGAGGCTTTCGGTTCCACCCTGCAGGCCTACTGCCGCAACCGCCGCACCGAACGCCTCATCGCCAACTGGGATCACGACCGTTACCTCGCTCCCCCCTTCGCGGACGGGGGAGTGCGGGGATCGAAGATCGCGCTCTTCGGCTGCCCCGCCGCCGCGGTGCTGGAGAGGATCGGTGAGGTCGAGATCGCCGAAGGGCTTCCCCACCCGATGATCGACGGCCAATGGGGGAAGACGGCCCCCGGGGCCGCGGCCGCCTACCTGATCTTGAACTTCGGCGAGGCGGATATCGATCGGGCCCTGGCCTGGACCCGGCAGGCCGGTCTTCGTTACCTCTACCACTCCGGCCCCTTCCGCACCTGGGGGCACTTCGAACTCAACGATCAGTTCCCGAACGGGCGGGCGGGACTGCGGGCCTGCGTGGAGAAAGCCGCAGCGGCCGGGATCATGCTGGGCGTGCACACCCTCTCGAACTTCATCACCACCAACGACGCCTACGTCACGCCGGTGCCCGACGAGCGCCTGGCGCAGGTGGGGCGCAGCACCCTGACCGCAGCGATCGACGCCGCCGCGGCCGAGATCGGGATCGCCTCGCCCGACTTCTTCAACCAGGACCGGAACAACCACCTGCGTACGGTCGTGGTCGGTTCCGAGCTCATCCGTTATGAAGAGGTCTCCGGTGCTGCGCCGTGGCGTCTGCTCGGGTGCGAGCGCGGTGCCTTCGGGACCCGGTCGGCGGCCCACCCGGCCGGTGCGCCGATCGCGAAGCTGGCCGATCACGCCTACCGGGTTTTCCTCACCGACGCCGACCTCGGAATCGAGGTCGCCCGGAACATCGCCGCCTTCTTCAACGAGACCGGGGTGCGCCAGATCTCCTTCGACGGGCTCGAGGGCAACCGCTCGACCGGGATGGGCAACTACGGCGAGGTCCTCTTCACCACCACCTGGTTCGAGAATCTCTCCCCCGCGATCCGGCGGCACTACATCGCCGACGCCAGCCGCACCAGCCACTACTTCTGGCATGTCTACACCCGCATGAACTGGGGGGAGCCGTGGTACGCCGGCTTCCGGGAGAGCCAGACCGAGTACCGGCTGCGGAACCAGGCCTACTTCCGGCGCAACCTCATGCCGGGGATGCTGGGGTGGTTCCAGATGCGGCCGGGGACCAGCCTCGCCGACGTGGAATGGATGCTGGCACGCGCGGCCGCCTTCGACGCCGGCTACTCCTTCGTGACCGGCTACGAGGTGCTGGAAACCAACGGCTACACCGATGAGATCCTGGCCGCCATCGGCCGCTGGGAACGGGCCCGTATGGCGGGAGTCTTCAGCCCGGAGCAGAAACGGCGCATGGAGGACGTTGGCGCCGAATTCCATCTCGAGGAGGACGGTCCGGGCCGCTGGCGGCTCATCCCGGTCGGAGTTCGGATCTTCCGGCATGGGCGGCCGGCGGGCGAGACGGACGAGCCTCCTGACTCATCCTTCACCTTCGTCAATCCCGGCGCCGAACAGGAACTGCCCTGGGTCATCACCGCCGAGGGGGGGGCGGTCGCCGGGCCGCGGCTCACCTTCGACGCCCGTGCCGGGATCCGGTTCCCGGTGCGGCTTCCCGAAGGATGGTCGCTCACCTACGAGGGCGGGAGCCGGGCGGCGGTGCGCGATGCCGCCTGGCGAGTGCAGCGGGAGATCGCGGTCGATCCGGCCGTCTTCCGGGTGCGAACGGGTGAACACACCCTGATTTTCACCTGCACCTTCGAGAGCGGAGACGAGCCGCGGGTCAGGATCGAACTGCGTCCCCGGGGACCGGCCGAACCGGTCACGGCTCCCCCGCCGGGGTACTGAATGGCCACCCTGTTACGGAACCGACTGTGGTCGCTGTGGCCGCTGCTGCCCGTGCTCGGCATCATGATCCGGCCGCAGGCGGGGCCGGAACCACCTTTCTTCCCCGGGACGGTGGATGCCCGCCCGACCGTCGCCTCACCCCGGCGCACTCCCGCAGGCGAAGAGCTGATCGTGGTCAGGCTCCAGGACCGGGGCTGGTGCCAGGTCGAGGTCACGGTGGTCAACGGGCGCCCCTTCTCCGTGCTCGACCGGGTCAGGGGGCGCGGTCCCCAGCTCGAGGTCGATGCCGCCGACTTCCCGACCCTGGCCGCCACCGGACTCCACGCCGAGCAGGAGCTGGCCGGCGTGCGGACCATCACCGGCCGGCCGCTGGCAGAGATCAACCGGATCGCCCGACCCGGTCAGTTATCCGGAGCCGGATTCATCGCCCGGGAGGAGGACCTGATCACGGTCCTGCGTGAGGATAACCGGCTCGTCGCCCGGCTCGGGCTGACCCACCCTGAACTGGCCGCACCGCTCTTCCACATCTGGAACCTGAGCCTGCGGCGGGCCGATCACGCCGATTCCACCCGGGAATGGCTGGAGTTCGCATCCGTGCTCTACAACGGCGGGAGCGTCCAGATCGACGTGCAGGGTACCCGGGGTTTCCAGGAGTCGATCTTCGACGACGGGATCCAGGGCAGCCACAACCTCAACATCTGGCGCGATCCGACCCCGACCGAGATAGCCTGGCTCGAAGCCCGCTACGGACGGCTGGGGCGGGACGGGATCAACCGGATGATCGTCAGGCTGGGGCGGATCGAGATCGGCGAGATGGTCCCTTTCTATATCACGCGGTACGGGTTCTATGAAGGGCACACCGCCTACCGGGCCGATCCGCTCGCCATAGCCTTCATCTTCGGACTCAGATCACTTTCCGAACTCGACGCCGCCTGTGACGGGGACCTCTACCGGGCTCTGACCACGACCTATCCCCCGCCCGCTCCGCCGATCCGCTGACAGATCCCGGTCGGCGAAGGAGCGGGGATCGGCGATGAGTCCCTGATCGGGCCCGGAACGAGATGAAGGATCAGAAGCCGGCGTCGTCGAGCAGCTTCTCGACCGCGTCGTATTCGGCTTCGATCCCGGCCAACCGTTCGGCCTGGCCTTCGATCACCCCCTCGGCGGCGGTGTGTTCCAGTTGCTGCAGCAGCTCGGCCAGACGGTCGGCCCGGATCGTCGCGGCGGCGGATTTATAGGCGTGGGCCGCCCGGCGGACGGCCTCGGTATCGGCGGCGGCGACCGCCGAGCGCAGGGCCTCGATCCGTTCGAGGGCGTCGGCGCGGTAAGTCTCGAGGATGATATCGATCATGTCTTCGATCTCAGCCTCGCGCATGCTCTCCCGCAGGGCGTCGAGGTCGACGGCCGGTACGTTCTCCATGGCTGAGGGCATCTCCTTCTCAGGCAGCGGTGGGATGGCGGAGGCACCGGGATCAGCCTACCGCACCGGACCGGTTCTGTCACGGGCCGGGGCCGGACCGGGCTGCCTGTCTCCACCGGACTGGTTCTGTCACGGACCGGCTCCGGACTGGCTGCCTGCCCCCCGGGTAGAACCGGGAGAAAGAAAGGGGAGATGAAACCTGGCGGCGCGGTTTGCGTACTTCATACATAAGCAAGTCACATAAGTTGCTTAGGTTGGCAATCCCTGTGATCCGAGATGATCCCCGTGATCCGAGGTGGTGTATGTCGGGACTCAATGTCAGGCGGCTCTACGGAACCCTCGATCTTCTGATCCTCAAAACCTTGAGTGCCGGCGGTCCGCAGCACGGAGCGGCGATCGCCGACGCGGTTCTGGACGCGTCGGCCGGAGAGATCCAGATCGAGGAAGGCGCTCTCTATCCCGCCCTGCACCGCCTGCAGCGGGCCGCTCTGATCGAGGGCGAATGGCGCACCTCGACCAAGCGGTACCGGGCGAAATTCTACGCCCTCACGCCGAAGGGAAAGAAGGAACTTCTCCGGGCCCTGCGGGAGTGGCGGGATCATACCGAGGCGCTCGCACGGGTCTTCGAGATCGGCTGGAGGGATGTTTCATGATCCGGAGGGACGATTTCCGCCGCATGTTCCGGCGTGAGGATACCCCGCGGCAACTGGAACGGAACGTTGAGGAGGAGGTCGCGTTCCATTTCGAATACCGCAAACAGCAGCTGATGGCCCGGGGGCTGAGCGAAGAAGAGGCTGATCGCGAGGCCCGGCGCCGCTTCGGCGATGCCGGCTCGGTGCGCGGTGAACTGGAGCGGGACGGGCGCCGGGGGCTGAGGCGGAAACGGGTGGGGGAAGCCGTCGCCGATCTCGGACGGGATGTCCGCACCTCGGCCCGGCGGCTCCTGCATGCTCCCGCTTTCGCCCTGGCCGTGATCCTCTCCCTGGCCCTCGGCATCGGCCTGAACGCGACCATCTTCTCGTTCGTGAACGCGATCCTGCTCCGGCCGCTGCCGGTGGCCGATCCCGGGAACCTCTACTCGGTCCATACCGAAAACAGGGGTTCGGTCGCCTCGATCTCCCAGGGACAGGTCTCCTATCCCGATTACCGCGACCTCAGGGATCAGAACACCGTCTTCGCCTCACTGGCGGCGCACGCCTATTCTGTCGTCAGCCTGGGAGACGAGGAGGGAGCCGAGGTCGTTCTCGCCCAGATGGTCACGGCCGATTTCTTCGCCACCGTGGGGATCGAGATGGAGCTGGGACGACCCTTTCTCCCTGAAGAGGATGCCACCCCGGGCACTCATCCGGTGGCGATCGTGAGCCACCGGTTCTGGCAGGACCGCCTGGGGGCCGATCCTGAGATGATCGGCCGCACCATCCATATCAATGCCCGTCCCTTCACTGTCGTAGGGGTGGCTCCGGCCGCTTTCACCGGTCTCAGCGTCATGCTCCGGCCCGAGGTCTGGACCCCGCTCATGATGGTGGGTGACATCTTCCCCTACCGGGTGAATTTCGACGGGCGGGTCGATCCCTGGCTCTCCCTGGTAGGGCGGCTCAGAGCGGGGACGACCGGAGCGCAGGCGCAGGCCGAACTCGACCGGATCGGGGCCGTACTGGCCGAAACATGGCCTGAGCTGAACGCCCAGAAGCGGTTCGTCGCCCTGCCGGCCGATCGTACCCGCCTCAATCACACCCAGACGACCGACGGCGCCGCCCGGCTCAGCGGTCTGCTCATGGCGCTGGTCATTCTGGTTCTCGGGATCGCCTGCTTCAACGCCGCCAACCTTCACCTGGCCGCCGCCACCCGGAGGCAGAGGGAGATGGCGGTGCGCTACGCCCTCGGAGCCAGCCGCGGTCGACTCATCCGGCACCTGCTGCTCGAGAGCACCCTGCCGGCGCTTTCAGCGGGCGGTCTCGGCCTGCTCCTCGCCCTCTGGGCCTCCCGCGTCCTCTGGACCCTGCAGCCCCAGCTCGAAGTGCCCCTGCATCTGGATCTCGCTCCCGATGCCCGCCTGCTCTGCTTCACCCTGTTCATCACGATCGGCGCGGGGCTGTTCTTCGGCCTGGCGCCGGCCCTGACCCTGCTGCGCCGCCGCTCCTTCGCCCGGCTGCGGATCCACTCCTCATCCCTCGCCCGCACCCGCGGAACCACCCGTCTGCAGAACACTCTGGTGGCCGGACAGGTGGCCGTTTCCCTGCTGCTGCTCTCCGTCACCTGGCTCTTCGCCCGGAGTCTGCAAAATACTCTGGCCGTCGAGCCCGGCTTCACCCTTGAGAACGGTCTCGTGCTGGAGGTGAACCTGGGGCTGGGGGTGTACAGCGAGGAGACGGGCCGGACGTACTTCTCCGAACTCGAAGCCCGTATCGGCGCGGTGCCGGGAGTGCGAGCGACCGCCCTCGCCGCGGCCCTGCCGCTGGGTCAGTCACACGGCCATCACGATGTCGTCATCGAGGGGTATGAACGCGGTCCCGGCGAGTACATGGTTTTCAAACGGAACATGATCGGCGCCGGCTACTTCGAGACGATGGGGATAGAGGTCATCGCCGGGCGGGGGATCGACGAGCGCGACCGGGCCGATTCCCTGCCGGTCGTGGTCGTGAACGAGACCATGGCCCGGCGATACTGGGCCGACGGCGATCCAATAGGTCGCACGATCCGGGCCGATCTCGGGGTGGCCCGGACGGTGGTCGGGGTGATCGCCGACGGCAAGTACTCGACCCTGCACGATGCTCCCGAACCCTACCTCTGCATCCCCCTGAGTCAGGCTCCCTACGTGCAGAGATGCTTCCTCGTCGCGGCGGTAACGGGGGATCCGGCGGACGTCATCAGCCCCGTGCGGGAGGTGACAGCGGAACTCGATCCGGAACTGCCGGTACCGGTCATGACCCTCTCGGAGCACCTCTCCTTCGCAGCCGGCACCCAGGCCTTCCCGGTGTACCTCATCGGGGCCTTCACCCTTCTGGCCCTGCTGCTGACCCTTGTCGGCATCTACGGTGTATCCACCTGCATGGTCAGCCAGCGCACCCGTGAGTTCGGGCTGCGGACCGCCCTGGGAGCCCGGAACGGGGCTATCATCCGGGAGGTTGTCTGGCAGGGACTGCGCACGACCCTGATTGGTCTGGTGATCGGCTTGGCGGTCTCGCTCGCGGTCGGGCGGATTCTCGCAGCCTCGCTCTTCCGGGTTCCGGCCGTCGAACCGGTTCTCCTGATCCTGCCCCCGGTCATAATCATCCTCGTGACCCTTCTGGCCAGTGCCGTTCCCGCCCGGTGGGCCGCCCGGATCGAACCTGTCGATGCCTTGAGGGTGGAGTAGGGGGGGGCTCTCCGGTACACTGGGTACTGGAGAGCGGAGGTTCACGATGGCCGAGAAGAAACCGGAGGACACGTTGGTCCTCACCCCGGTCGGGATCATCCACACCCCTTTCACCGAACCCCGCGGAACCCCGATCCAATCGGCCGGGGGCCGGGGCGTGGCGGGCACGGTCGAGGTATTTCCCGAGTTCGCCGACGGGCTCAAAGACCTCGACGGTTTCTCCCACCTCATCCTGCTCTTCCACTTCCACCTCTCCGGGCCGGGCCCGCTGAAGTGTGTTCCCTATCTGGATGATACCCTCCGCGGCGTGTTCGCGACCCGTTCACCGCGCCGGCCCAATCCGATCGGTCTCTCGATCGTGCGCCTGGACCGGGTGGAGGACAACGTGCTGTACGTGCGCGACCTGGACATCGTCGACGGCACGCCCCTGCTCGATATCAAGCCGTACGTGCCACCCTTCGATGAACAGGAGGAAGTGCGAATCGGCTGGCTCGCGAACCGGGCTGACCGGGTCGACGGGACCCGTGACGACGGGCGGTTCGCTCGGGAGTGACTCATCGTTCCGCGCCCGCTCGGATCGGTCAGGGATCCGCCGGCCCCTGTTTTGCCGTATTCGTGTGATAGCAGCGGCCCATACCTGCGTATCAGAAGTATCTGTTCTGAGATGGGAAGGAGCCATGCGGTGTCACTGCTGGGCAACATCATCTGGCTCATTTTCGGGGGGTTCTTCACCGGACTGGGGTACATCATCGGCGGCGGTCTGCTCTGCCTGACCATCATCGGGATCCCCTTCGGCGTTCAGAGCATCAAGCTGGGGATCGCCAACTTCACTCCCTTCGGCAGGGAACTCGTCACCCTGCCGCACGGGGACAGCCCCCTGCGGATCGTCTTCAACCTGATCTGGCTGATCGCCCTGCTGCACCTATTCCACGCTCTGATCCTTACCCTCACCGTGGTCGGGATCCCCTTCGCCGTGCAGCACCTCAAACTCCTGCCCATGGCCGCTTTTCCCTTCGGCCGCGATCTGCGCTGAAAAGAGTTCCGATCCGCCGGGATGGGAGGGAATCCGGATCTATCCGGCGGGGGAATGGATGAACGCCGCCCCCGCACCCGTCGGGCACGGGTGCGGGAGCGACGCGGGGGGGATCAGTGGATGAAGGTGTGGGTGTATTTCAGCATGAGGGTGCGGGTGCCGCGGATACCGTCGTCGGATGGGAGCGGGGTGAGGGGATCGGTCGTCCGGCAGTCGGTAGCCACCAGCCAGATGTCGCACCCCTCGCTCAGGTGCCAGCGGACCTGACCGTTCAGGCTCACCACAGCGGCGGCGCTGTTGTACTGCACGAAGGTGTTGGCGCTCAGGTGGGTGTTCAGCGCCGCCCGCAGGCGCAGACGCACCAGATGGGAGTCGAAGGCCTGATTGCGGGCGGGGAAGCGGACGAAGTTGGCGCTGTATTCGGTGGCGAGTTCGAGGTGCCGGGAGGCCCGCCAGGTCACGTTCATGTTCCCGGCGATATAGCGTCCGTCGTAGAACTCCCCGACCTGGACCATACTGAACAGGCGGATGAGCGACTGCTCGGGCATCTCGAGGAAGCAGATCACCGAACCGGTCCGGTAGGTCCCGGCGGGCACTTCAGCGGAATCGGAGAGGGAGAAGGATTCGCGGAGATCTTCGTATTCCTGGACATAGCCGGTCATGAGCGCCGCGCCGCTCCGGAACTGGATCGCATTCACCAGCTGGGCTACCCCGGATTCCAGTGTGCCGTCGGAGTTGCGGAGGAAGGAGTTGAAGAAGATCCCCGGTTCGATCAGGCGGATCGGTGATGAGTCACGCCCCGGCAGGCTCCAGGCGAGGCGGGAGCGCAGGAAGACGAAGTCGCTCCGGGCGCAGAAACCCAGGCCGGGCAGCCAGTCCGGTCCCGACCAGGCCACGGTGGCGAAGCCGTTGAGTCCCCGCATCCGGCGCCGCTGCCACTCGGTCATGAAGAAACCGCTCTCCAGCGAACCGGTGGATCCCGCCTGCATGAGGTCGTGATCGAACGTCTGCGACCACTTCATGATCAGGTAGTCGTCCCCGTAGAGGCGGATCATGCTGTCCAGGCCGTAGGCGAGGTTGGAGCTGCCGTCGGCGCCGAAACGACTCGTCACCATCCCTCCGGCCCACGAGTAGGGATTGAAGACCTGCCGTCGCAGGCGCAAGATCCCCATGTTCTCGGAGGGAAGCGAGGGCGCCTCATCGGTCTGCAGGTCGATGATGCCGATGTCCCATCTGCCGACTCGTCCGACGAGACGCCCGCCTCCAACTATCCGAACCGGTTCCCCCTCTTCGGTGAGACCGATACGCCGGCTGTAGAAGAGCCGGCCCATGAAGACGGTGCTGAAATCGAAGATCCCGGCCCGCTCCTGGAAGAACTGCCTCTTCTCGGGGAAGAAGAGCGAGAAGCGGCTCAGGTTCACCATCTGATCGTCGGCCTCGACCTGGGCGAAATCGGTGTTGTAGGTCAGGTTCATGGTCAGGTTGCTGGTGACGTTGTATCTCAGATCCACCCCGGCCTGACGCTCGGTCTCGCTCAGGGCGGAACCCGACGCCGCACCTTCCCGCGGCGTATTCCGGCTCATCCCTCCGAGCAGGTAGGGGGTGAGGTACAGAGGCCGGCGTCCGCGCACTCCCTGCAGCTCGATCCGCCGGGCCAGGGACGGTTTCACATGCCCCATCCCCCACTCCTGCGAGATGGCGGGGAAGACCTGGAGCTCGTTCTTGCGGGCGATGTAGCGGTACGCGATGAGACCCATGACCACCCTCCCGTCGTGGTCCTGGAATCCCAGGGTGCTGAAGGGGATGCGCATCTCGGCGTACCAGCCCGCCTCATCCCGGCTGGTGGCGGCATCCCAGAAACCGTTCCACGAGTCGTTGATCGGCGGCCCCGAGCCGTTGAACTCGGCGTCGTTGGTGATCTCCATGTCCAGGCGCACGCCGGTGGGCAGGGTCACGAACCAGCGGCCGTTCTCGTTGTCGTTGAAGGTATCGAGTACGATTCCGAGACAGTCGTCGCCCGAGTAGCGGTCCCGGGAGAGGGAGTTGGCGCGGATACCCGCGGGATCGGAATCGAAGAACCGGCCGGCCACATAGAGATACTGCCCGTCGTGGGCGACGAGGATCTCGGTACGTTCGGTGAGTTCGCCCTCATAGACCGGTTCCTTCATGGTCAGCACCAGGGCCCCGATCTCAGCCCAGGCCGCTTCGTCCGCCACCCCGTCGAGAGTCACCGCCCCGGTCAGTTTCGGCACGACCATTATATTGGATGTGGAGCTCCCGCCGTTCCCGCCGTCACCGGTGCGCTGCTGCGCCTGTGCACGGGGGTGGCAGAGAGCCGGGAAAAGCAGTAGAAACAAGAGGTTGCGCACGTGTCTTCGTTCCTCGCTCCGGTGATCTGCGGAAGGGTCCGGAGGCCCCGCCGGTTACTGCCTGAGACGAGGAGACGGCGCCTTTGTTGAGGCGGCGGGGCGGTTGAGCGACGGATGGGACCATGGGTGTTGCCGGAGGGATGAAACCGGGGATGAGAGGTATGCGGTGTTCCTGAATCGGGGCAGCTTCAGGCGGGCGATCGGACCGGCCCTGGTCATCCTGGGGGTCTGGACGATCGTGGCCATGGTCTCGGCCACCAACGCCTATCTGGATTATCAGCAGATGGGGCGGCCGATGGAGTGGATCCGGACCCTCCTG
>CAYSYY010000086.1:0-10428 GCA_964435265.1 uncultured Gemmatimonadota bacterium | reverse complement strand
ACGATCAGGCGGATCAGCGGCTGGATCAGGTAGCGGGCGAGAACGTACAGGGTCACGGGGCGCCGGAACGCCCCGCACCGTCCGCACCGCCAGGAGGCGGTGTAGAAGGGCAGCCGGCAGCTCCGGCAGGGCGTCGCCGGGGCCTCCTCGCGCGGGATCGGGCGGAGCAGGAGCCGGCGGGCCCGGGCCAGCGTCAGCACGAGCAGCAGGAGGGCCAGGATCCCCCAGCCGCCGATTATCCCGATGAGGGTGAGGGTCGTCGTCATGTTCATCTCAGCTCGACCGTTCGGCTCACCGTTCCCCCCTTGGTGCTCCGATAGGTGATGGTCACCGGACCCCGGCCGGTCACGATCCAGGCGACGGTGGCGGTGCCGAGACCGTCGATGCCGCTCGCTACTTCGATCCGTGCGGGATTCCTCTCGACCGGCTGCAGGTTCTCACCGAGCAGGCCGCCGACGAAACCGCCCAGTTCGACCGTCAGGTTGTTCCCTTCGATGAGGAAAGCGTCGGGAAGGCCGATCCGGTTGCGGCGGGCCACCTCGGCCCGGGTGGGGATGATCCGCAGGTTGCGCGCTTCGGCGGTGACCTGCCAGGTATTGCCGGCCACCCGCTCCA
Source organism: uncultured Gemmatimonadota bacterium (assembly GCA_964435265.1). Lineage (GTDB taxonomy): Bacteria > Blakebacterota > Blakebacteria > Blakebacterales > Blakebacteraceae > CAYSYY01. The sequence continues at coordinate 9,813 of CAYSYY010000086.1, read as the reverse complement.
CCGTGATATCGCCCATCTCCACCAGCGGCATCTGATCGGCGTGGAAGAGCGCGAACATGGCGTTGCGGTGGCAGAGTTCCTGGAGCATGTACGGGGGCGTCATGCGGCCGTAGTACCTGGCCCAGCCCCCCACCTCGACCGTACCGTACTGCGGGTGCTCGACCTCGTGCCAGTCCACGTACCAGGCGCCCATGCCGAGGGCGTCGTTGTAGAAGAGCTCCCGCAGTTCTTCAGGCACCGGGCTCTCATCGGTCCAGGCCTCGTTGTAGTACTGCCGGCTCGACCACAGCTCGTTGGAGAAACTGAAGATGCCCAGGTTGTCGTAAGTGTAGTCGATGAAGCCGCCGTGCACCGGGTAGAGGTCGCGCCAGAGCACCAGGTAGCGGTAGTAAGGCAGGATCAGTTCCCCCCGCTCGCCGATGTGATCGTAGGCCTGCAGGTCGCGACGGGCGTAGTCGCCGTGATCCTGGGTGCCGGGACCGCGCAGGATCATGCCGCCGGAGTTGTGCCACGACTGCACCCCGGCGATGTTGGGATGAGCCAGCAGGAAATCGGCCACCGCCCGGGGCTCGGGATTGGAGAGGGGGTACCAGTGGGCGCCCCCCTGGATCCAGTTCGGCTGCCAGTCGGCCGGCCAGTTGCGGTTCAGGTCGTAGCCGCCGGGACCGTCCTCGTTGAGGCGGCCGTCGCTGTCGTTGTCGATCCCTTCCGAGCCGAGGCTGAGGTAGTCGCCCCGCTCGCCGGGCTCGCAGCGGATCATGAGCCGCGGGTCCAGCGGGCTCACCTTCATGTTCCCCGCGCCGGGCAGGTACTTGCGCATCTGGACGATGTTGCCGTCACCGTCGAGATCGTCGTAGCCGTCCTCATCGGTCCGGCCGTCGTTGTCGGAATCGAGGGGGCGGGTGCCGCTGCGGCTCGAGGAACCGGTGTTGGCCCAGTCGTACCAGTACTGCGAGCCGTCGGGATTCTGGGTGATGCAGACGTAGAAAGCCCGGGTATCCACCAGCTCCTTCACCTGCGGCAGGCTGTCGTAGTTCTCCATCAGGAACCAGATGAGGTAGAGGTTCACCTCGATCCCCTGGACCTCGTTGCCGTGGATGTTCCCGTCCACCCAGAAGGCGGTCTTGGCCGTGTCGAGGCCGGTGTCGGGGTTGTTGATCACCACCACCCGCATGTCGCGCCCTTCCCAGGAGTGGCCGATGACCTCCAGGCGGAGGTACTTCGGATAAGCGGCGATCAGGGCGTCAAGAGCCTCACCGACGGCGTCGTAGTCGTGGTAGCGGTCGAAGCGCAGGTTCACCCGGGGATCGCGATCGGGGATCTGGAAGGACTGGGCTGCGACCGGGGCGGCGCCGGGGGGCAGAACGGCGGCGAGGAGCAGAGCGGCTGCGAGGGTGGCCAGGGCGGGAGCGCGGAGGATCCTGTTCTCATTCATCATCGTCCTCACCTCCTACCGCAGTTCCAGGGTGGTCGTCATCGTGCCCCCGGCCCGGAAAGCGATGACCGTGAGCGTCACCCGCGTGCCCGCCGGGGCCCTGACGGTCCAGCGGTGGGTCGCTCGTCCGCCCGATCCGGGCAGAACCCGCGTGCTCTGCTGGATGTCCCCGGTCAGAACGCTCAGGCCCGCAACCGGCTCCAGGCGCAGCACCACCGGCTCGACGGCCCGGTTCTGCAGGCCCATCTGGAGCGCGGTGGGCAGGTAGCCGTCGTTGGCGATCGTGGCCGTGATCTCGAAGATCCCTTCCCCCCGCCGCTGCACTTCTGTCTCCACCAGTGAGACCCGGGCCGTCTGACCGGCCAGCCAGAGGGCGAACTCGGTATGCCGGCGGCAGAGATCGGCGATGCGCCCGGGGGGAGGATTCACCCGGACGTTCGGGATGAATCCGCCGACTTCGACCTCGCCGAGAGTGGGGTGGTCTGCGGGGGTCCAGTCCACGTAGCCGTTCACGCCGGCGCCGTCGAACCAGGCCAGCCAGCGGGCGTCGTCGCCGGCGGCCGGCCGCGGTTGGCGGGCCGGCATCTGGTGCCGGTCGCCGTTGGCAGTCTGACCGGAAGCCGGGGCGTCGGCGGCGGGCAGAGTCCAGACCGGGGTGGTGAAGCTGGGCAATCCCATCTGATAGTAGGCGTACTGGGGCCACGAGCCAGCCTCATTCCCGGCGCCGGAACCCGAGAGTCCGGCCATCTCCCGGAACTGCTCCGAGACGTACTGGAAGTACGGGCTGTCGGCCCCCAGGATGGCGGTGGGAGCCCGTCGCTCGGTGAAGAACTCGGCCACGTCCTCCAGGGTCATCCCCGGCGGCAGCTCGAATCCCTCGGGGATCCGGGGGGGCGCCGGCGCTTCGGCGCGGCCCGCCTGAGCTGCAAGCAGGTTGTCATACGGTGAGTAGGTCAGCACCAGGGCGAGGTTGCGGCGGGTGAAGGCGAAGTCGGCCAGAGCCCGGGTCTCCACCTCGCTGACCTGGTTGATGCCGGCGTGGTCGGTGTAATAGGGGTAGGCGTGGGGCCAGTTCCGGTTGAGGTGGGTGCCGCCGGGGCCGTCCTCGTTGTACTCCCCGTCGCCGTCGTCGTCCCGTCCCTCGACGTAGAGGGTGTAGACCCCCCGCTCGCCACGGGTGCGGTCGGCCCGCCGCATCAGCCGCGGCTCGTCGGGATCGACCATCCAGATCCCTTCGGGATCGCGCGCCCGCATCATGGTCACGAAGCCGTCGCCGTTGAGATCGTCGCCGGGGTCCTCGTCGGCCGTGCCGTCGCGGTCCTCGTCCTCGGGATCGCTCTTCCAGGGCAGCTCCAGCCCGGGCCGCGTCCAGACCAGCTCGGCTCCGTCGGGATTGAGCCGGGGCACGATGTAGAAGGTCCGTTCCTCTACCAGCCGGGTGACGGCTTGATCCTGACCGTACCGGGTGATGAGGTGCTCGATCAGGTGCAGCGCCGCGCTGCTGCCGATGAGGTGGTTGGACTCGAGATTGGCGACTACGAGGATGCCCGGATTGCTGCTGCGGCGCTCGGTTTCGCTGTGGCCGATGGTGACGAGCCAGATCTCACGCCCGCCGGCGGTGGTTCCCAGCGAGGCCAGGTTCGCCATGCGGTTGTTCACACCGGTGAGCTGGCGCAGTTCCGTTGAGAGCTGCTGATAGGTGAGGTAACCGGCATAGCGCTGCTGGGCTCCGGCCGAAGGCGCCGAGGCCGCGGCCGCGAGCACCGCCAGGCCCGCCACGAGACGTGCCGGGGAAGGCTGCATCCGCTTCTTCTCCTTCACAATCGTGTTCTTCGCTTCCCGGGTCAGGTGCACATAGTAATCAACCCCCGCCCGTCTCACCACTCACACCTTGACCCGGATCCATCGCCCGGGTGGCGCGGCGCCGGTTCCCGTAAACTATTCCCGGTCCGGGTCGTTGGAGGGGTACAGAGTGAGGGATGAGCGTGAGCTGCCGATCGATACGGCTCCGCCGGGTGCCGGATTGCATCCGCCGGGTCGTTGAGGGAGGGCAGTATCATGCAGACCAGGACACGGATGAGCAGCGCGGCGCTCTGGGCGGCCGTGCTCACCGCGGCCTTCCGGCACCGGATCACACCGATCCGCATGCCATCTACCTTGCCTCATCGCATCTGAGCGTCGAGATACGCGCCGGCGTGGCTCATGCCACGCTGCATCAGGCCTTCGCCAATCCCAATCCCTGGCGCGCCGAAGGGATCTACCTCTTCCCCCTGCCCGAGGGGGCGACCGTCACCGATTTCCGTCTGACCATGGACGGCGAGCCGGTGCGGGGGGAGGTGCTCAGTGCCGAGCGCGCCCGCGACATCTACCTCGACATCGTGCGGCGGATCCGCGATCCGGCACTGCTGGAGTGGATGGGGCATCGGATCTTCCAGGCCCGTATCTTCCCCTTCGAAGCGCGCGGGGAGCGGGAACTCCAGCTCTCATGGGCCCAGGCGCTGCCGCGCGAGGGCGACTACCGCGTCTTCCGCTACCTGACCGGGCAGGGAAGCGCGGCCGGCGCGGCGCCGCTGATGATCCGCGACGACCGGACCGTCAGGATCCCCGATCGTCCGCCGGTCTCCGGCGGGGGCGGTATCGAGCCCCCCCGTGACCGCCGGTCGGTCTTCGTGGTGGAGGGAACGATCGAGGAGGAGTACCCGATCCGCAGCCTCTACTCCCCCACCCATCCGCTGGCGGTGACCCACGCTGATGAGAACACCCGCGCCGCCTTCTCGGCCGAGGGAACCCTGTACACCCGCGAGGGTTTCGCTCTGTACTACGATACCGGAGAGCGCGCCGAGATCGGCCTGAGCCTGCTGACCAACCGGCCGCCGGGCGACGACGGCTGGTTCCTGCTCACCATCACCCCCGGCCGCGTTCGTGCGCCGGCGACCCTGCCCCGGGACGTGTTCTTCGTCCTCGACACCTCGGGCTCGATGCAGGGGGACCGGAAACTCGATCAGGCGGTGGCGGCCATCGACTTTGGTCTCAGCACGCTCGGCCCTGATGACCGCTTCGCGCTCATCACTTATAACAGTACCGTTTCGGGCTGGCGCGACGGGATCGCTCCGGCCGAGCGGCACGTCGTCGCCGAGGCCCGTGACCATATCCATCAGCTGCGGGCCGAAGGAGGGACGAATATCGAGGGCGCCCTCGCCCTGTCCGCCCGGCTGGCCCGCCGGGCCGTGGAGGAGGATCTCGACCGCCGGCCCGGCCCGGCCGGACGGCGCCATCGCGGGCTGACCTACATCGTCTTCCTCACCGACGGCCTGCCCACCGTGGGTGAGGAAGATCCCGACGCCCTGCTCGAGCTGGCCGGCGAGGACGTGCCCGGCGAGGTGCGGCTCTTCACCTGGGGGGTGGGGTATGACGTCAACGCCTTCCTGCTCGACCGCCTGGCCGGCGAACACGGCGGCCGCAGCGCCTATGTGGAACCGCACGAGGACCTCGAGGCCAAGGTGAGTTCCTTCTTCAGCGGCGTAAGTACCCCCGTGTTGTCCGGGCTGGAACTCTCCTTTCCGGGCGCCGACGTCTTCGATCTCTACCCGGCCGAACTGCCCGATCTCTTCGCCGGCTCCGAGATCACCGTCATCGGCCGATTCCGCGGCCGCGGCCCGGCCGAGATCCGCCTGGCCGGCCGGGCGGGGGAGCGGGATGAGACCGTCCGCCGCCGGATCGTGCTGCCCGAGCGCGAGCGGGGGGGCGCTTTCCTGGCGCCGATGTGGGCCCAGCGCAAGGTCGGATTCCTGCTCGAACAGATCCGCCTGCACGGCGAGAGCGAGGAGCTCAAGGGCGAGATCGTCGCCCTGGGCGAGCGCTACGGCATCGTGACCCCCTACACCTCGTACCTGGTGGTGGAGGAGCGAATGCGACGGGCCATGGATGAACTCGACCTCGACGCTCCCGAAGCGATGGCGGCCGCCCGGATGGCGCAGGAGGCCGTTATGGCCCGATCGCGGCCCGACCGGTCGGTCTACTCCGGACGGGCGGGCGCCCGCGAGCAGACCGGCGCGGGCGACATCCAGCTCAGTGTGGCCGAGCAGGCCATGCAGAACGCCACTATCTTCAAGCAGGCCGATTACCTGCGGGTGCAGAGGGTGGAGGAGAAGACCTTCGAACTGCAGGAATCAGGAGCCTGGCGCGATCAGGCGCTGCGTTCCGACCAGCGGCTCGATGAGATCGCCGTCGGCGGCGAGGCGTTCCTGGCCCTGCTCGCCCGCCGGCCCGAGCTGGCCCGCTTCGCGGCCCTGGGCGAGACGGTCGAAGTCGAGTTCGACGGCCGCGGCTACCGGATCGTCCTGCCGCCGGTCCCGGAGATGCCGTGACCCCGACCGGGAGCCGCCGGGCCGATGAGAACCGCCGCGGGTGTTCCGCACCCGCGGCGGCTCGTCTCCCGGAACGACCGTACTCGGAGCGACCGATTTCTTCGCGGAATCGGTGAACGGGTGTCAACGCTCCGGCCGGCCGGCTCGTTCATTCAGCAGACGGGTGGGGATTCGAAACGCCTCCGCCCGGGACCGGTCATAACCGCCGGTCCGAACCTGAAGCCCGGTGTTCCGCCAGCGCCGGGCTTCACCTTTTGGGGGCTGTCCGCCGCTGGGACTGCAGCGTCTTCCCCCGTCCCGATTCCGGACACTTCCGGCGCTCAGGGAACCTTCCCGGCCGCTATCCACCAGCAGCGGTGCGGCGGCGATGCAGGTATCGCCTGCAGATACGTCGGATGGCACGTTGTTTGCGTATCGTATCCGACAACTGGCGGATACGTATACCGGGATGACCGCTCGTCAGGAGGACGGCCCGATGGATATCCTGCTCCACGACCTCAGACACGCCCTCAGGTACTACCTGCGCACGCCGGGCTTCACGGCCGTGGCCGTGCTCATCCTGGCTCTGGGGATCAGCGCCAACACCACCATGTTCAGCGTCGTGGAAGGAGTGATCCTGCGCCCGCTCCCCTATCCGGAAGCCGACGCCCTGGTGGGCCTGTGGGATGTGCCGCTCGATACACCGCTGAACCGCTCGACCGTCACCTTCCCCAACTGGCGGGACTGGCGGGAGCAGAACACCGTTTTCGAGGACATCGCGCTCTACCATGTGAACAATCTAACCTGGCTCCCCGAGGGAGAGCTCCCCACCAAGGTCACGGTCGTGATCTGTTCCTCGGCTTTCTTCAACCTGCTGAGGGAGGTTCCCGCGACCGGGCGTTTCTTCACGACCGAGGAAAATGCCCCAGAAGCCGAGCGCACGGCGGTACTCTCCTGGGCTTTCTGGCAGAACCGTTTCGGCGGCGATCCCGGGGCCGTCGGCCGGACCATCACCCTGGACGGCACCGCGTACCGGATCGTCGGGGTGACCCGGGGGGCTTTCGACTACACGCCGCTCGAGATCGACTCCGAACCCGAGGTTTTCCTGCCCGTCGGCATGGATACCAACTGGCACCCCCAGCGGGGCGCCCACGTCTACTTCGCCCTGGCCCGGCTGCGTCCGGGTGTAAGCCTCGAGGCGGCCCGGACGGAGATGGACGCCATCGCCGCCGGCCTGGCCGAGGTATACCCTGACAGTAATGTCGATCAGGGTGTAGCGGTGGTGCCCTTCGTCGAGCAGGTTCTGGGCGATGTCCGCACGCCCATGCTCCTGCTGCTGGGCGCCGTCGCCCTGGTCCTGCTCACCGCCTGCGCCAACGTGGCCAACATGGTGCTCGCCCGGGGGGTGTCGCGGCGCCGCGAGGTGGCGGTGCGGGGTGCCCTGGGGGCCGACCGCGGGCGGCTGCTGCGCCAGCTGCTGACCGAAAGCCTGCTCCTGGCCGTTGCGGCGGGGCTCGTCGGAGTTCTGCTCACCCTCTGGGGGATCGACGCCGTCGTCGCCCTGCTCCCCGACGACGTGCCCCGGACCGCCGCCATCGGGCTGAATCCGACGGTCCTCATCTTCACCCTGCTGCTCTCGCTCTTCACCGGGATCCTCTTCGGTCTGGTGCCCGCCCTGCGAGCTTCCCGCAGCAATCTGGCCGAGGTGATGAAGGAGGGGGGGCGGGCCACCCCGGCCCGGGGCCAGCGCCACGCCGGACGCCTGCTGCTGGTGGCCGAAGTAGCCTTCGCCCTGGTCCTGCTCGTGGGAGCCGGTCTCATGCTGCGCAGCTTCACCCGCCTGCTGGCGGTCGATCCGGGCTACGATCCCGAGAACGTGCTCACCTTCGGGATCGATTTCCCCGGCGAGATGCCGGCGCCGGAACGCGAATCGCTCCAGGCGGTCCTGCTGCAGCGAATCCAGGCCATGGGAGGAGTCGAGGGAGCGGCCGTGACCTCCACCCTGCCGATCGTGCGCAACATCGGGTGCGGTTTCGATATCGTCGGCCGGCCGGAGGAACCGGGCCGGTCGCCGATGACCTACTACGCATCGGTCTCGCCCGAGTTCTTCTCCGTCCTCGGCATCCCGATCGAAGAGGGACTGGGTTTCGACGGCACCGAGAGCCGGGAGGGAGTCGGAAAAACCGTGATCAGCCGGACCCTGGCGGACCGGTACTGGCCCGACGAGAATCCGATCGGTCAGCAGATCACCATCGGGATCAGCGTCGGTGACGGTTCGCCCGAGATCTACGATATCGTCGGGATCGCCGGGGACGTGCGCCAGAACGGACGCGCCCGCGGCACCTCGCCGATCGTCTACCTCGCGAGCGGCCAGCACACCTGGTGGAGTGTCTGCTTCGTCGTGCGGGCCCGCACCGATCCCCTGGCCCTGGTCGCACCGATCCGCCGGGAGGTGGCGTCGCTGCTCCCCGAGATCCCCGTCTACGACATCGGGACGCTCTCCGATCACCTGGCGGGGGTCGAAGCGGAGCGGCGCTTCGTGATGCTCGTGCTGGCCCTTTTCTCGGCCCTGACCCTCGTCATGGCCGCCGCGGGGATCTACAGCGTGATCTCGTATGCCGTCAACGGCATGTTCCACGAGATCGGCATGCGCATGGCGCTGGGAGCGAGCCGGCCGTCGGTCCTGCGCATGGTGCTGGGGCGCGGGCTCGGAGCGGCTGCCCTCGGGATCGTTATCGGGCTGGCGGGTGCCGTCGGACTGACCCGTTTCCTCTCGGGCCTGCTCTTCGAGGTGGGGAGCGCCGACCCCGTCACCTATGTGGCCGTCGCCCTGCTCATCGCCCTGACCGCCGCTGCCGCCTGCTGGCTGCCGGCCCGCCGCGCCACCCGGATCGATCCGGCCACGGCCCTGCGGTACGAGTAGCTACGACCGATCCGGTGGAGGTGCCAGGCGTGGAAGAGAACGGTGGTTTGGTATCCGGCGACTGGAACAATTTTTCAGTAGTCCGTATTGATGTATCACATGACGCTCTGCATCGACCACGGGAGGATATTTCATGAGGATTTCTGGTACGGTTCCTGTCGTCTGCGCGCTTCTGTTCGCTTCGCACCCGCCGGCAGCGGGTCAGGATATTCACCAGGCCGCCGCCCGGGGCGATCGGGCGCGTGTCATCGCGTGTCTGGCAAACGATCCGCTTCTGGTCAACGCTCCCGACCTGAGCGGTCGGACACCGCTCTTCATAGCGGTGCAGGCCCGGCAGGCCGATATCGCCGCTCTCCTGATCGAGAGGGGGGCTCTGGTCCAGGTCGGCGATAACGGGGACCGCACCCCCCTGCACTATGCCGCGACCAGCGGTCAGCGGGAGGTTATACGCCTGTTGGTCGAGCACGGCGCCGTCGTCAACGCCCGGGCGGTCGGAGCAGCCACGCCCCTGCATTGGAGTATGTGGGGAAGTCAGGCCGCTGCCGCGGAGCTGCTTCTGGAGCTGGGGGCCGATCCTGAAGCCATCTGCAACGCTGAGATCACTCCGGTGTATATACCGGTTCTGCTGGGACGTGAGGATCTGCTCCAGATGTGGCTGGAACGGGGAGTACGGCTTGATCGACCCGATTTCCTGGGCCGGCCGCCACTGCAGATCGCCGTTGAGAACGGCTTCGCCGAGATCGTTCAACAGCTGATTGACCACGGTGTCGATCCGGCGTGGGCTGATCCGGCCGACGGCTCGACGTTGCTTCACCTGGCGGCTATCCACGGCCATTCCGAGATCGCCGAGGTTCTTCTCTCCCACGGTCTCAATCCTGCTCAGCGTGACGCTGCGGGTAGAACCGCCGCCGACTGTGCCGGCCGCTACGGTCATGGCGATCTCGCCGTCCGCCTGGGTGGATCACACGCCGGAGGCGGGAAGCAGTCGATTCGGCCGGCTGCTCTCACCGAGAACGATCTCGGAGCGGGGGGAGTCTCAATACTCAGGATGCGCGGCGGAAGCTGGGGGATACGAACGCAGTCCGGCTGGTTCGTATTCGGATACACTG
>CAYSYY010000085.1:0-10436 GCA_964435265.1 uncultured Gemmatimonadota bacterium | reverse complement strand
TCAGTTGCAGCGGCACAGTGTTCGATAACAAGAGAGTAAAGCATTGACCGCCGCTGTCAACTGCATGCGCTGGTTAGACATCAGAGAGGAAGGATTCGACTTGTGACTATTGGATCGTTTTGGATCTCGCTTTAGCCGTCAACTGAGGTTTCAGTATGTCATGAAGATCAATAATCAGAAGTGGTGAGAAAATCAGAATCGGAATCCGGAACACGGGTGAGATGAATACAGCAACCAATACAGATGCGATGAACACCCAGAATAGAGTTTGTTCCCACCATGCAAGCCTACGCCCAAGAGGAATGTAGTTGGACAAGGCTCGAGTTGAGATGAGAATTTCTTTGGTCTTCGACGCTGTGCAAGGATGAAGAGAAAGGTAGAGTTTCAATCCTACATAGATTGTCCAAGCCAGTATCAGAAGTGGTGCCATTTGGGGAATTGATGTGATTGATCCGTAGATAGGAATAGCTAGCATAATGATTCCTATGGACCAAAATGCATCAAGTTGGCTATGGAGTCTGACGCGTCGCTCAACCTGCCGGAGATCTCCACTGTCCTGGATGATATGGCCTCGACCAATGCCGTGGAATGGGATCCAGACCAGCTGGTTGCTAGGAGTAACATACATCCAGTGCTTTAACGATTGGTTTAGGTATCCCACGAAGCTTGCATCAATTGTCATTGTTCAAGGCCTATGAATGCATGTCTCGGCATATGATCGATATTCCTCTGTATGTCTAACGTCCTGCGCGTCAGCTGCGGTGGCACCGGGTTGACGCGCTCGTAAGTAGTCTATCAGCCGCCAGCGACAGCTGCATGCGCTGGTTAGGATTTCGTACAAGGTTGTTTAATGCCCTGGACTCAGGGCATCGAGCAATTCTTGAGCTCTCTCTCTCACTCCTTCGTAGGACCGAGTTGGCCCTGGAAGCGTTGCAAGAACGGTGAGTATCTCTGCGCTTTCCTGAACGACCGGATTATCCAGAAGACACCAGGCAATGGAGTCTGCGATATAGGATGTAAGTCGGTTCGCAATGGCTAGAAGAGTTGGTTCTGGTGTATCGGGATCACTGGCAAGCAGGGGAAGTAAGGCACTCCAGAAAGTCCATGTGTCAGCGGATTCAAGTAGCGACCACATGTTCGTGTTGAATAAGGCAGTATCGGTTGACTCGACATCGAAAAAGGTTTGGTCTTCAAGCCCAATACGGTCCGTACTCATGCGGTGAATCCAGCCAATTCTCTCCCCGCATTTGACTCCATAAACAGCGAAGAAGAAACAGCCTGATTCACAATCCTGAGGTGAACCGTACTTCACGCTGAAGAATGTCAGCCGCAGGTTTTCCCGTCTTAGAATGATCTCAGTAGCTTGCCTATCAGGGATAATCTGAGAATCGATGAATTGCTCGATGTGGTTAAGATCATCTGGAGCAAGAGGATGGTTGCTGCAAGCTCCCAGGAGAAACGAGATCAGAAGCAGCGAATGCAATATCGAGGTTATCTGCATCGTATAGTACCTCGGTTGTGCTCTCTGATACGTACGTTAAAGATAATTCGGTACGGTAATCCTAACGTCCTGCCGGTAACCTGCGAACGAAGTGAGTCAGGTTCATCGGCTTGTTAGGCACCGATCAGGTTGGTGCTAGCCGGTGCCCACCTGTCTAGATTAACTCCCTTTTGGAACAAGCTTCCAGAGGATCAATTTCGGTAGCCCTGATGGATCATACATTTTTTGGATAGCATAACCGTACCCGGCAGTGATTAAATCGGCCGGACCCTCTATATCCTTTGTCATACTGCCATCTCCTAGTACGGCTGCGTACCTCCAGAGTGATCTCTCGACTAACGAACCACCTAGATTAGGCATCCGATCAATGAGCAAGCCGTATTCATCAATCCACCACATACGTTGAACTGGACTCAATGACTCACGCAGCTTCCTGATAGTCTTAGTGACCGATCTATAATGTTTGGAAATACCTTCTGCTTCACGCATCCAGTCGGTCCAGACTTCTACAAGCTGGGACCATTGTTCATTTGTGAATACGGGGGCTGAATACTTAACGGCCAAGGTGTCAGATTTCCCCGTCTCAGATGAGATGCGTATCAGTTGCTCACAATTCGGTGTAAGGAGCCAAGCGGTGCCATCGGGTGAGACCGCCCATTTTGGAGCACCAACTTCGGGATTATCATACCTAATGAGGGGGGTTTCATTATGCGCAATTACCAGGAATGGCTTAGAGTCAGGGAACGAGCATACATGAAGTGTGTCTCCTCCCGCAGAGTACAAAATGAGATCTGCACGACTGATACTTGGCAGTATTATTTGGGTGGGTGAGGAATCTTGGCCAATCGGGATTGTGAACACCCAGAGTCGTTCGTCACCGGCGAACATGATATTGCTCTTCAATGTGAACTCTAAGTTCAATCGAATACTTGTTGAGAACTCACCACTACCCTCGAGGAAACTAACTTTCCTCAGTATCGTGTCGTAGATTGCCAACCTACCTGTCGGGGACGCAGCTAAACACTTCACTTTTTGATACTCACCTGGGCCATTGCCCTCACCTCCAAGATTCCTTATCCACCTCCCGTTGGTATTGAATTCATGGATACCTGCCCAGGCATCGGTGGCTATAAATACCGTGCCGTCAGGTCTGATTGCGGTCGCATCATACCGATGGAAACCTAGAAGGGCCTTTTCATTACCAGTATCCAACTCGGCGATCCTTACAAATTCCCACGGAAAGTCTGGACGCTGATCATACGATGGATCGGACCGGGAGCAGGCCGTGAATACCATACCGACGCTGAGTAGACAAATGATTAAAAGGCAGTAGGGTCGATGTAGACGTACTAATTTCCTCTGAGCTGGCGGTTCTTCAGATGCTGAATATGTACGCATAGCATACCTGCTCTAATCGGAGATGATGGTTAAAGAAATGTGTGCCTAACTCTAAATCTGCGGTTCGGGGTGAATCTTGGGTACTATTCAATGTTGCCCGATAAGAGAACGCAGGCTGAAGCTTGAATCAGGTCGTCCTCCATCTTTTCCATATCCTGACACCGGTGTGTTCGCTAGGCAATAGGATATTGTTCTGGTCTAAATAACGTCCTGCATGTCAGCTGCAACTGTAGTTCTTTCGAGATGAGGATTGACGGATTACGCTGCCGCTGACAACGGTATGTGCGCGATGGTCTGAGGTGGCAATGAAGATACCTGGAAATTCTAGGTAACCCGAATTGATTGTGTAATGAAACCGCTGGTCAGAAGTGAACAAAAGGCGAGAACCATTGTGTAATGGTTGTGTAACGGGATTTCCTCTATACTGAGCACGGCTCGTAAACCCGCATGAAATCTAGCACGGAGGGCTAGACCTAACTGGTAAGGCAGCGGTCTTGAAAACCGCCGGGCGCAAGCCCATCGGGGTTCGAATCCCCGGCCCTCCGCCAGCATATCCGCCATCCATCCCACCTGACGCCTGATGGTATGTCATCTCCCGGACTCCGATCGTAACGGGGCCAGCCCGGGCATCAGGTGACGATCACCTTGAAAAGATCGCGCTTCCGGTCCGGATCGAGCAGCCTCGGGAAGACCGCGGGCAGGTCCGGACGGTTGACGGTGCTGATCCAGGGGTCGACGTCGAGCTTCCCCTCGATGAGCCAGCCGAGGGCCTCGGCGAACTCTGAAACCCTGAAATTACAAGACGAGACCACTCTGCGCTCGCTGCCGAGGTCGAGCTGGTTGAGCGTCACGGCACGGTCGTGAACGGCCATGTTCACCAGGGTGCCTCCCCGGTCGAGGAAGCGCAGCCCCGTGCGTAGAGAGTCTTCTGTCCCGACGGAGTCGAAAACGGACATGGCCCCGTCGGGACCGAGCCGCGCGGCGATCTCATCCTCCGCGTCGGACCGGCGCGCGTCGACGACCTCGGTGAACCCGCAGTGCCGCGCCACTTCGAGAGCCGTGTCCGAGAGGTCGGTCAGCACGATCCTTTGCGCGCCGCGCAGCCGGGCGATCTGGGCGATCCCGTTCCCGGCCGGCCCGGCGCCCAGGATGAGGACACCCTCACCCGGCCGGATGTAGCCCTGTCCGGCGACGTGGTTGCACACGGCGAGGATGTCCATCAGCGCGGCGTCGGCGCCGGGGAGGGAGTCGGGGATCTCGATACAGCCTTTCCCCCAAGCGGGGGCGTATTCGGCGTACGCCCCGGGATAGAAGTCCCGCTCGCCCCAGCCCTGGCCGTGACCGATATGGACCGTGTCGGGACAGAGGTGCTCGCGCCCGGTGCGGCAGTATCGGCACACGCCGCAGACCCGGCTGCAGATCGGTGCGACGCGGCGGCCGAGAAGGTGTTCGTTGGCGGTGTGGAGGACGGCCACGACCGTTCCGGCGTACTCGTGCCCCAGCACGATATTGGGCGGATTGGCCACGTGTCGTCCCAGGGTGTGCTGGGCCCATGGGTTCTCGCCGCGGTAGTAGCGCAGGTCGCTGCCGCAGACACCGCAGGCTTCGATCCTGACGAGCACCAGATCGGGATCGCCGTACTCGGCGAGCGGCCACATGGGGATACGCCGGAGGGTGAGCCTTTCCGGTCCCTCCAGGACGACTGCTTCCATGGTTTCGGGAATCGTTATACCTTCGAGTGTTATCACCGTCTATCTCCCGGAGTGCTCCCTATACTCCCACCCAGGCGCTGAAGCCGCCGTCTACCACGACGACCGTTCCGGTCACGAACGATGCGCTGTCCGAGGCGAGCCAGAGGGCCGCGCCGATCAGATCCCCGCTCTTCCCGAAGCGGGCCTGCGGCGTACTCCGGAGGATGGCTTCGCCCCGCTCCGTGAGTTCCTCTCCGTCGCTGTCACCGTAGAGCAGGAAGTGGTTCTGCGGGGTGTGGAAGAAACCGGGGGCGATGGCGTTGACGCGGATGGCGGAGGAGTGGTTACGGGCCATGTCCACGGCCAGCCAGCGCGTGAAGTTGACCACCGCGGCCTTGGCGGCTGAGTAGGCGGGTATCCGGGTCAGAGGCACAAACGCGTTTATGGACGCGATGTTGATCACGCAGCCCGCTCCCCTTTCCGCCATGGCGTGACCGAAGATCTGGCAGCACGCGACCGTCCCCATGAAGTTGAGGTCGAAGGTCCTGCGGAAACCGGCCTCGTTCAGATCGAAGAAGGTGACGCCGCCCCCGGGATCGGTCGTCGCTTCCGGACGGTTCCCCCCCGCGCCGTTGACGAGGATATCGATACGGCCGGTCCGATCGAGGACCTCCGAGCGGATCGCTTCCAGCCCAGGGCGATCGAGGACGTCCCCCACGAGCGCATGTACGCCGGCGCCCGGGTACGATCCTGCGAGCATCTCCGCCCGCTTCTGTGTCCTGTCCCGGTCGAGGTCGAGAAGGAAGACCTCGGCTCCCGCGGCCAGGTAGCCGGTGGCGATCGCCCCGCCGAGCTCGCCGCCGCCGCCCGTTATCAGAGCCGTCCTGCCCTCCAGAGAGAAAAGACCGCCGGGATCGCGCGCCTGCATGTCATCGCCCCTTCCTGCATCAACCTGCTATCGCGAAGACCCGTTCTCGCGAACCCGGATGATCCGGGATGAGGTGAAGACCTGCCCGTGCAGGTCGGTCGTGCGGATCCGGATCGGGTGTCCGCCCGGAGCGAGTCCGGCCGGCAGCCGCCCTTCCCAGATATGGCTGCAGCGCGAGCCGCGCTGAGCGCTCTGCTCGCGGGCCACCCGGGAGTAGAGGGGATCGACCTGGGGGGCAAGCCGCATCTCGACCCATGCCCCCGCTTCCCCGACGGCCATCTCCACGGTCGACCGGGGACTGCCGTTGAAGACGTTGACCAGGACGGGAGTGTCGGCCAGTCGGATCCGGGCTACCTCGTCGGGTGCCTGGATCTGCATCTGGTAATCGGCCGGCCGGCGGGCGGCCTTGAAACGGGTTGTATACCCGGTCCCGTCGAAGGTCACCACGAAGTACCCGTTCGGGGTGCCGTCGGAACAGCTGGCGTGGGGGATGTCCGTTTCATCCCTGTTCCCGGCCCACCAGCGGCCGCAGGTGGCGCCGGCGTTGACGTGGTGGTGCGGTTCCGCTCCCGGCCAGCCGTCGTCTTCATCCAGGAAGCCGTTGGTGAGGGTATGGGTGTGGGCGCTGAACGAGAGGGTGTGAGGGCGATCGCGCAGCAGTTCGTAGAGCCGGCCGAAATCGGGGATCTGCGAAGCCCGGCCGAGCGGGATGTGCATCGTGAGAACGACGAGCCGGTCGGCGGGCACATACGACAGATCCTCTTCGAGCCAGTCGAGCTGGGTTTCTTCGAGTCCGGTGATGTAGCTGGTCCCGCCCTCGGGGAAGAGAACGTCGGCCAGGATCACGAAGTGGACCGGCCCGTAGTCGAAGGAGTAGTAACGGGGCCCGAAGAACGTCCTCCAGGTTTCGTAGTGCTCGTACGTGTCGCGTCCATCGTAGTTGGCATCGTGGTTGCCGAGGGTGTTGTAGAACGGTATGCCGACGGCTCCCGAGACCCGGTTGATGGCGGGATACAGGGTGTGGTTGTCGAAGGAGATATCGCCGAGGGTGATGACGAAGGCAGCCGGCGTGCCGATCAGTTCCTCGAGCACATCATGGGTGTAGAACTGCACCTCCTCGATATCCCGCGGCTGGGGATCGCCCATGACGATCACCTCGAACCGGTCCGGCTCGATCTGACGGGTGAGCGGAAAATCGATCGAGGCGGGCAGGGGACCCGATCGGGGGACGGTCGGACCCTGCAGCTCCAGCTGCTCCGTCTCCTTGTGGAGGTAGTAGAAGCGGGGGAGGTTGTCCTCAGACAGGCGGGTCATGTAACCCTGCGGTTTGATGACGAAATAGACGGCTTCCTCATGCGCTGGCAGGACCCAGCGTCCCTTTCGGTCGGTCGCGGTGACCGAACGCTGGTCGGATACGCGCACCCCCCGCAGCCCCGGCTCGCCCCGGTCCCTTACGCCGTTGTCGTTCCGGTCGAGGAACACGTAACCCTGCGCCGTCGGGCCGGACAACCCGGGGGATGATGCGGATCGCTCCGCCCGGAAGAACGGTCCTGCGAATGCGATCACCAGGATGATGAGAGCTGCAGCTGCTGTGAGGAGGAGCGGGAGACGTTTCATGGCACATGCCTCGCTGTTCTGATTGGTCCGGGTGTCGCGTGCGGTCTCCGGAATGGTAGTCGAGAACGCCCGTCAGGTCACCCGGAACACCGCCCCGGATGATCCCGGAACTCAGAACAGGATCTCCCTCAGCCAGCTCAGGTAGCGGCGCTGCGAGGTGCGGTCGGGGGCGGCGTGCCCCAGACCACGTCCGGTCACGAAGGTGACCGCGGCGCCGGCCCGCCCGAGCCGGCCCGCGAAGGCCTGCATCGTCTCATAGGGGCAGTTCCGGTCGGCGTCGCCGTGGTAGATGAAAATGGGAATACCCTCGAAGGTGTCGGTACGGCCGTCGGTCCGGAGATCGGGACAGCGATCGGCCGGGAAGGCTCCGCTCATGGGGTGAGGCTCCCCGCTCAGCACGGCCAGGGCGCGCCAGGTCTGCGGTGATTCGAGCCAGGTGCGCAGCACCCCATAGCCCCCCATCGAGAATCCGGTCAGGATGATCCGCTCCGGATCGATCGGGTAGCTCGCAACCACGGCCGCGACCGCTTCGGCGATATCGGTCTGGGCGTCGTCGACGCACCACGAGGTCGAGGGGCCGCGTCCGAACGGTCCCAGGCCGAAGCAGTCGTCCGGAATGAGGAAATCGAAGCCGCGGATATCCTCTTCGGTCGAGGCGCTGCCGTGCAGGTAGACGATTAGCGGGTAGGTGTGTCCGGGTTCGAGCTGCCGGGGGATCTTGATGAGGTACGGCTGCAGCGAGCCGTCGAGTTCGGAGCGGTAGGCCTGGCGGACAAAGCCGCTGAGCCCGGCGATGATATCGCGCCCCGCCTCGGCCGCCTCGATCGCCAGGAAGATCTCCTCCAGATCCTCGTTCAGGTCGCGGCAGGATTCATACGGCTTGAGGGCGTCCAGGCGCTCCGCTGTTTCGTAGATCCGGTAGGCCAGGGTCGTCCGGCTCGTGGGCGTGAGGGCTTCCCCTGCTTCGGCCAGACGCGAGAGCACCGCGACCGGTTCGAACGGCCGGCGTACCGAGAGCCCGGTTTCACCGCTGATGCCGCTCTGGGCCGAGGAGTACCGCAGGAAGTATTCACCGGGGGGCAGGCGGAGGGGTGGAGTAGTGAAGGTGTTCCGGGTGAGCCCCGGCTCGGCCGTGTACTCCATGCGGGTCCAGATCGAGGGTCCGGTCCCCCCCGGCGATTCGATGACGATATCGATGCTCTCCACGAAAGGCGACGGCACCAGGGTGGCGGCCGAGATCGAGGCCGGGGCGCCCGTGACGATGTTGCGGCGGTCGGGGCGGACACAGGTGCGGGCGGCCGCCGGAGGATCGGGCGCGGCGAAGGTGAGCCGGGCATAGCGCCGCGGCCGGTACTCGGCCCGCAAGTCGGGGTCGGCAAGGACGCTGTGGCGGCTGCGCCCGCCGTCGGGCAGGGCCTTGACGAAACAGAGATTGAACCCGATCGCATCGGAGATCCAGGGATGGTACGGGGGGACGTCGGCCCAGGGGAGCAGCAGCTCGAAGCTGATGATCCCGTTCCCCTCGCTGAACTCCAGGCGGGTGCCGTCGCCGGTGCGTTTGAAGATGGTATCGACGTTGTAGTACCAGAAGATCCGGCGGGACCACTCCAGCCGGCGGTCGTTCACCGCCGAGCAGGCCAGGACGTAGAACTCGTCGGTGGGGGCATCGTCGGGACGCGGAGCGGCGATGAGCAGGTGGAAGCCGTCGCCGTTCTGGTAGGCGCGGTCGCGGAAAGTGAGTCCGGCGGCGTCGGCTTCGAGGTAGAGGTAGAGGAAATCGGCGCCGTAAGCGATCCGCCAGCGGGCCTCGGGGACGTTCCGGACGTCCGCCGAGACCTCCCGTTCCGGGAATCTCCGTACCGGCAGGTGCCGGAGGTTCTCATCCAGCACCCCGTCGATCCGGGGAGTGGTGCCCAGCCAGGTGACGGGAGCGAGGGCGTTCTGCCCTGCTCCCTGTACTTCACCACCCGCACGCCCGGTGTTCCCGTCCGCATCGGGCCGCTCCGCGCTCCTTTCCTGCTCTGCCCGCAGCGGCCGGGTGACGAAGCCGAACAGGAGGATCAGGAGAAGGATGAGAAGGGATTGATGGGAGTGCCGGCGGCCCGCCCGGTTACAGCTCATGCCTGAGGTTCCTCACGATGCTTCCGTCCGTATTACTACTCAAAAGTACGGCTCACCACCGATGGTGTTCCATTCCAGGTTGGATAGCGGGCATCCTGTGTTTCCGGTGCTGCCCCGGCTCCGGGCGTACCTGCGCGGCCGGCAGGGCCGGCCGGCTCAAGATATCCACCCGGGCAATGAAACCTAGCTCTCTTTTAGACCGTCTATAGGAGCTGTAACCGTAGCTCACACAGCGCATCAGGAGGGTGGGTGACCATGTCGGTGAAGGGATTCATGAGCGCACTCGCGAAGAATACCCGACCGGATACCTCAGGGACGATTGCTTCACAGACGATCATTTTCGGTCTGGCCGTCTGCCTGGGCGCCGGTCTCATCGTCGCGCCGGTTGGAACAGCTGTGGGTCAGATTGGGGGACAGACCACGGGGCAGGCCGGGGGACAGACCACGGGGCAGGCCGCGGCGAACGCCGGGCAGAACGCATCGGACGCCGGGCAGGCGGGAACCGTTCTGACCTACCTGTACCGGGCGGCTAAAGCCCAGACCACCCGGATGCCCGGTCAGGAACCCACCGAGATCCAGTCACGGCTGCGGATGACCTGGACGGTCGAGCCGCTCGCCGGCTCATCCTGCCGGATCCGGGTATCCGACGCAGCCCTGCACCGGGAGCCGGCCGGATCACCCAGCCGGGTGAACGATATCAACGGCCTGCAGGCAGTCGTTCACCTCGGATCCCGGGGCGATATCGAGACGGCTGAGGGGCTGGGTGATAATGCCTACGTGCGCGAACTCGGCGGGACCGCGTGGTTCATCGCCGAACTGGAACGTCTCTTCCTCTACCGCCCCGAAGGGGAACTCGTGCCAGGTGCGGAATGGACCCGGGAGCGGGAATTCCAGGCCGCCCGATCCACCTTCGGTCTGAAGTACGTGATCTCCGATACTTTCCGCTGCACCGGACGCACTACGGTCGAGGGAATAGAAGCTCTGCGGATCGAGGTCTCTTCCGCGATCAATTTCACGGGTGAGGGGGAAGTGTCGGGTTATTCGGCGGAGATGTCGATGACCGGATCCGGGACGTCCACGATCCTGGTCGAAGCCGCCACTGGTTTCATCCTGTCGAATACGGAGGACCAGGACACCTCGGGCGGCATCTACGTCGAAGGGGTGGAGATCGGCCTCGCGG
>CAYSYY010000084.1:0-10448 GCA_964435265.1 uncultured Gemmatimonadota bacterium | reverse complement strand
AATCGATCGTCGTCGTTCCAACAATTGTCCATCCCCCGCCAGCTCCAGGCTCCGGGTGCGCTGTTCCAGATCTCGGATCTTCCCCTTCGCTTTGGTGATGACGATACCGTCCGCACCCTGCACCGCGATGCCGGCCGAATCGTACCCGCGGTACTCCAGACGGCGCAGACCGCCTATGAGGACGTCTTTCATGGGCTTGGTGCCCACGTAGCCTATGATTCCGCACATGGCAGCCCTCCCTCCGCGTCGCTCAGCGCAAGCGGTCGCCCGAATCGGCCGCGAAGATCCGGATCCCGGTGGGATCGGGGATGAGGCGGACAGGGGTCCCGATGGCGGGGCTCAGCCCGCTGCCCCGCACCACCAAGATGGTCCCGCCCGCACGGCATGTCACATAGGTATCGTACCCCAGCGGTTCCACGACCTCCACCTCGGCTCCGATGCCGGCCTCCGATCCGGTCCCGTCGTCCGCCGCGATGGCGAGATCTTCGGGCCTTATACCGAGACGAACGGGGAGGCCCTCCGGTTCCCCGGTTCGTGCCGTCTCCCCGGCCTCAACGGGCAGGCCCCAGGAACCGTCGGCGGCCTCGAACCGCGTCCCGCCGGCGCCGCCGTGCAGACTTCCGGCAACGACATTCATGGCCGGAGAGCCGATGAAACCGGCCACGAAGGCGTTGGCCGGATCGTGGTAGAGTTCCTGCGGACCCGCGATCTGCTGCACCCGCCCTCGCTCCAGGACCACGATCCGCGAGCCCATCGTCATGGCCTCGACCTGGTCGTGGGTGACGTAGATGATGGTCGCCTCGATCTCGCGGTGCAGGCGGATCAGTTCGGCCCGCATCTGCACCCGCAGCTTCGCATCGAGATTGGAGAGCGGTTCGTCGAAAAGGAAGACCTTCGGCTCTCTGACCAGCGCCCGTCCCAGCGCCACCCTCTGCCGCTGACCGCCCGAGAGTGCGGCGGGGCGCCGATCGAGCAGCGCACCGATATCCAGGATCTCGGCCGCGTCCTCAACCCGGCGGGCGATCTCCGGGCGGGGGACCCGGCGCATCTTCAGCCCGAAGGCGAGGTTCTCCCGCACCGACATATGCGGGTAGAGGGCGTAGTTCTGGAAAACCATGGCGACATCGCGGTCGCGCGGCGTCACCCCCGTGACCTCGCGCCCGGCGATGCTGATCCGCCCCGCGGTGAGTTCGTCGAGACCGGCGATGAGCCGCAGGATGGTGGTTTTGCCGCACCCCGACGGCCCGACCAGCACGAGGAACTCCCGGTCGGTGACGGTGAAGGACACCGCGTCAACAGCCACCGTTCCGTCCGCGAAGACCCGGCTCACCTCTTCCAGAACGACCTCAGCCACGGTCTCTATTCATACGCCCGCGGCGCCGGCTCGAACAACGTCATTCAGGCCCTCCCGCCGCCCGGATGCCCCGGTCCTCCCGATCCGTACCCGCACCGGCGGAACGGTGTGCGAAGCCGGTCAGGAGCGGTCCGACGAGCATGTGCGAACCGGTCGCCAGCACGACCCCCCGCCCGCTGAGCCGGCTTCGGGCGGCCTCGACGGCCTTCTCGGGATCGGGGACCGTATCGATCTCCAGCGCTCGGCCGGCGGCTGCGGCCAGCCGGCGGGCGGCCGCCGCCACCTCGGCCGGATCGCGCGACCGCTCCCCCGCCCAGCGGGTGGCGACGAGCCCCCGCGCCAGGGGCAGAAGGGGAGTGAGGAAGCCCTCCAGGTCCTTGTCCCCGGCCAGCGCGATCACCAGCCAGAGCGGGCGCGAGCCGAGGGCCGATGACACGCTGCGGGCCACCGCCTCGGCCGCCGCCGGATTGTGGGCGACGTCCAGTACCAGGTCGGGGACACCGCCGGAGCCGGGAATGAGCTGCATCCGCCCCGGCCAGTCGACGGCCGAGATCCCGGCCTCCAGGGACGCGGTCGGAACCTCGATTCCCCGGGCGCGCAGCAGGGCGATGACGGCCAGGGCGGTACGCAGGTTCGACACCATGTGGAATCCGGCCAGGGGGAGCCGCCACGCGAACTCGGCGGGTTCCCCCAACCGGCGGGCCAGCTCCGCGGCCTCACCCTCCCACCGCGCCTCCCCCTGCATGCCCCACGCCGGATCGGGACAGGCCTGTACCGAGATCAGTTCTTCGGCGCCGTAGGGGCGGGCGCCGATCCGCCCGGCCTGCTCCCGCAGGGTTTCCCGGACCGGGGCGGTGCCGGCGCCGAACACGGCCGGCACCCCGGAACGCATGATCGCTCCCTTCTCGCGCGCCACTGCGTCGGGATCGGAACCGAGTTCGGCGATATGATCGAGGCCGATCGAGGTCACGACGGTCACGGCCGCATCGCAGAGCCGGGTGGCGTCGAGCCGCCCTCCCAGGCCCACCTCCACCACCGCCCAGGTGATCGCCTCGGTGCGGAAGTGCCACATCGCGGCGGCCGTGAAGGCTTCGAAAGGGGTGGCCTCGAGCTCTTCAGCCGCCGGCGCCACGGCCTGGAGCGCCCGGGCCAGCGCGGCCCAGTCGATCGGCCGGCCGGCGACGGTGATCCGCTCGGTCCAGTCGAGGAGGTGCGGGGAGGTGTACCGGCCGGCCCGGACCGCGGCCGCCCGCAGGATGCTCTCGACGATCGCGGCCACGCTCCCCTTGCCGTTGGTCCCCGCGATGAGGACGGCGGGGAAGGCCCGCTCGGGATTCCCGAGCCGGGCGGCGAGCGCTCCGACCCGTTCCAGCCCCAGGTAGACGCCGCGCCAGGCGATCGATTCGAGCCAGGCGCGGGCCTGCTCCGGATCCCAGGCTCCGCCGCTCTTCACGGTGCGCCGGGCCGCAGTCAGCTCCGGACCGCGGACGGATTCGGGCGGTGTTCGCCGGGGTCGCCGCCGGGGTGGTCGACGGAGTGATCGCCGAGCAGGTGGGAGAGCAGGAGCGCCAGGGTGGACCGCAGTTCGGTCCGTGGGGTGATGAGGTCGATAAAGCCGTGTTCGAGAACGAACTCGCTCCGCTGGAAGCCCTCGGGGAGCTCCTGGCCGATCGTCTCCCGGATCACGCGCGGGCCCGCGAACCCGATGAGCGCCTCCGGCTCGGAGACGATCACGTCCCCCAGCATGGCGAAGGAGGCCGAGACCCCGCCGGTGGTGGGATGGGTGAGAACACTGATGAAGAGTCCGCCGGCTTCCCGGAACTGGGCCAGCCGGGCGCTCGTCTTGGCCATCTGCATGAGCGAGAAGATCCCCTCCTGCATGCGCGCGCCGCCTGAGGCCGAGATGATGATGAGCGGCAGGCTCCGCCGGCGGGCGGCATCGACCGCCCGGGCGATCTTCTCCCCGACCACGCTCCCCATGCTCCCGCCGAGGAAGGCGAAGTCGAGCACGCCCAGCACGACCGGGCGGCCTTCGATCCCGGCCGTGCCGGTCCTGACCGCTTCTGTCAGGCCGGTCTTCCTCTGCGCACTCCGCAGCCGTTCGGTGTAGCGGCGCGAATCGCTGAAACCCAGCGGATCCTTCGAATACATCCGGGCGTCGAACTCTTCGATGAAACCGTTGTCGGTGAGGATGTCGAGGTAGGTGTCGATCCCGATCCGGAAGTGGAATCCGCAGCCCGGGCAGACATAGCAGACGGATTCGAGTTCTTTGCGATAAATGACCTTGCCGCATCCCTCGCATTTCTGCCACAGACCTTCCGGCACATCCAACCGGCCTCCACCGCCGAGTGCCTGTCTGACCTTGCGCCACCAGCTCATGTGTCCTCCCCCTCTGTATCCGCTGTATCCGCTGTATCCGCGTCCTCCCGCGTACCGCGGCGCGGACCCCGCACCGCGGCGGCCCGGGCGGCCGGCGGAGCTTCCATGGTCCCCAGGTAATACGGCGAGGTGGTGACTGGATCCTCCCCCCCCTCCTCGAGCCGACGCCCGCCCAGAGCGAGCAGGTGCACCGGAGCGGGGCGGTCGGATCCGGTGACGAACTCCATGTCGCCGGGGGGCACCGCATCCATGGCCCGCCTGACCGCGCCGAGTCCGGGTCCGACCAGCCGGCAGGGGCGCGGCACGAGGCCCGGTATGGCGGCGGCGGGCGCGATCTGCAGCAGCACCCGGTCGGAACCGAGTTCGAGCCTGGTGGTCCCGCGTCCCCCGCCCCCCTGCTCACCGGCCCGCAGCGGCTGCGTCTCCCCCGGGGGGAAGGTGAGCCAGGCCACTCCCCGGCTGCGGGCGTCGAAGCAGACGCAGAGCGCGGCCTGGCGCAGCCGGAACTGCTCGCCGAAAGCCGCGTACGCCGGCACCCCGACGAAGGGGAGTCCCCGGGTCGCCGCCAGCCCCTGGGCCAGCGCGTAGCTCACCCGCAGCCCGGTATAGGAACCGGGTCCCCGGTTCACGACGATCCCGGTGACGGCATCCAGACCCACTCCCGCCGAGGCCAGCAGCTCGGCCGCCCCTGCCAGCAGCATCGCCGAGCCGCCGTCGGCCCGGAGATAGACCTTCTCCCCCACCACGGCACGCCCCTCGGGGACGGCCAGGGCGGTCACGGCGGTCATCGTGGAGGTATCGAAGAGAAGCAGCATCGCCAGAATCCGGCCTCCCGGAACGGTCAGGGTAGCATGATCAGTGCGCCTCGGCCCAGGTCCTCCCCCAGTCGGCCTCGACGACGATCGGAACATTGAGATCGAGCGCCTCCTCCATCAGCATCACGACCCGGTCGCGAACTTCCGCTACGGCCTCTTCGGCCACCTCGAAGATCAGTTCGTCGTGCACCTGGATCAGCATGGCGGCGGGGACCGCCTCGTCCCACAGCCACTGCTGGATCGCGATCATCGCCTTCTTGATCAGATCGGCGGCCGAGCCCTGGATCGGCATGTTCACGGCCATCCGCTCGGCGAAGGCGCGTACCTGAGGCGCCCGCGATTCCAGCTCGGGCATGTAGCGGCGCCGGTTCAGCAGGGTGGTGACGTAGCCGTTCCGGCGGGCCTCTTCCTTCGTCCGTTCGATGAAACGCCTGACCCCGCTGAAACGTTCGAAGTAGTTCTCGATGAATATCTTCGCGTCGGCCGAGGCTATCCCCAGCTGCTTGCCGAGGCTCACGCTCCCCATCCCGTACATGACGCCGAAGTTGACCGTCTTCGCCTGCCGCCGCTCGACCGCGGTGACCGCGTCCAGGGGGCGGTCGAAGATCACCGCGGCCGTGCTGGTGTGGATGTCCTCGCCCTTGCGGAAGGCCTCGATGAGCCGTTCGTCACCGGAGAGGTGGGCCATGATCCGCAGCTCGATCTGGCTGTAGTCGGCCGAGAGCAGGACCTTGCCCGGGGACGCGATGAAAGCCTTCCGGATCCGCCGGCCTTCCTCGGTCCGGACCGGTATGTTCTGGAGGTTCGGTTCCGAGGAGGAGAGCCGGCCGGTGGCCGCCACCGTCTGATTGAAGGACGTGTGGATCCGCCCCGTGCCCGGATCCACCAGGCGCGGCAGGGCGTCGATATAGGTGCTCTTGAGCTTCGCCAGAGCGCGGTACTCGAGCAGTTTCCCGGCGATCTCGTGTTCGGGTACGAGACCTTCGAGCACTTCGCTGTCGGTGGACCAGCCGGTCTTGATCTTCTTCCCGCGCGGCAGGGCCAGCTTCTCGAAGAGGATGTGCTGGAGCTGCTGGGGGGAATTGACGTTGAACTCCTCCCCGGCCAGCTCGTGGATCGCCTGCTCGAGCCCGATCAGGGCGGTCTCGAATTCCCGGCCCTGGGCGGCGAGCAGATCGAGGTCGACCAGGACCCCCGCCGCTTCCATCTCGGTCAGGACCGGAACGAGCGGCATCTCGATGTCGTCGAAGAGCCCGCGCAGCTCCAGCGCCTCGAGCTTGGGCGCCATCTCATGCAGCAGCCGCAGGGTGATGTCGGCATCCTCGCAGGCGTAGGGGACGGCCTCGGCGATCCCGACCTCGTCAAAGCACTTCTGGTTGCGTCCCGTACCGATGAGCTGGGTGATCGGAATCGTCTGGTACTGCAGGTACTCCAGAGCCAGCGCATCGAGCCCGTGCTGGCGCCGCGACGGATTCAGGAGGTAGGACGCCACCATGGTATCGAAGGCGATCCCGGCCAGCCGGATCCCCTCGGCGCGCAGTACCAGGGTGTCGTACTTGATGTTGTGGCCCGCCTTCGGTACGGCCGGATCCTCCAGCAGCGGCCGGAGCAGTTCCAGGGTGCCGGCGTCGGGCAGGTTGGGGCCCTCGCGGTGGCGCAACGGCAGGTACCAGGCCGCCCGGGGATGGATGGCCAGGCTCACCCCCACCACCCGGGCCGACATCGGATTGAGCCCGGTAGTCTCCAGGTCGAGGCAGAGGATCTCGGCTTCGCGGCACTGGGCGATGACCGCCTGCAGCTCCTCGAGCGATTCCACCCGGCGGTAGTGTGCTTCCTCTCGCCCGGTGGAGGAGTCCTCGCTCTCCTGCAGCAGCTCCCGCACCAGCGAGGTGAACTCCAGTTCGGTGAACAACCGCACCATGGCCGGCGTGTCGAAACCGGTGAAGTGCAGGTCGGAGAGCTCGATCCCGGTCGGCACGTCGGTCCTGATCGTAACCAGTTCCTTGCTCAGACGGGCCTGCTCGGCATACGCGGTCAGGTTCTCCCGCACCCGGGCCTGGGCGACCTCGCCGGCGTGAGCGAGCACCGCCTCGAGTGAACCGTAGTCGCTGACCAGCCTCTGGGCGGTCTTCTCGCCCACCTGCGGTACGCCGGGCACATTGTCGGAGGCATCCCCCATGAGTCCCAGCAGATCGATCACCTGGGCCGGTTCCAGGTCGTACCGCTCGCGCACGTCGGCCGCGGTGAAGGGAGTGTAATCATCTCCCCGGCGCCCCGGTTTGATCATGCGCACCTGCTCCGAGAGGCACTGCATGAAATCCTTGTCGCCGGTCACCAGCGAGACCTCGAAGCCCGCCTCTTCAGCCTGCCGGGCCAGGGTTCCGATGACATCGTCGGCCTCGTATCCTTCCACCTGCACCAGGGGGATCGCCATGACATCCACGACCTGGTGCACCCGCGGCAGGCTGAGCGCCAGATCCTCGGGCATTTTCTCCCGGGTGGCCTTGTAGTCGGCGAAACGCTCATGCCGGAAAGTCCGGCCCGGAGCGTCGAAGACGACCGCCAGGTGGGTGGGAGCGTATTCGCGGATCAGCTTGAGCAGGGAGTTGGTGAAGGCGAAGGGGGCGCTGGTGTTCTCCCCCCGGGAGTTGATGAGGGGGTTCTTGATGAAAGCGAAGTAACCACGGTAGGCCAGAGCCGTACCGTCGACCAGGAAGAGGGACTCATCGGCAGGCATGAAGCCAAACTACAGGCCCGCTTCCCCCCGGTCAACGCCCCTCACCCGCCCCTCTTGAAGCTGGCAATCGGGGCGGCGGCAGAGTATAAAGGTGGAACCGTCGAACCCCAGAAGAGGACACCTCAGATGAACGCGATGCGACGTATCAGATCAGCGGCATTCCTCCTCGCCGCAGCACTGCCCGTTCTCGGTGCCGTGCCGGCCGGCGCGCAGCAGACCAGGGGGCAGCGGCCCGGCCCGCAACCGGCCTCTCAACCGCCGGCCGATCCCGTCACCGGCTCCTACCGCTGGCGGCAGGTGGGACCCGCCAACATGAGCGGACGCATCTCCGACCTCGACGTCCCGCCGGGCGGCGAGGCCAGCACCATCTTCGTGGCCGCCTCGGCGGGGGGGATCTGGAAGACCGTCAACAACGGCTGTACCTGGGAACAGGTCTTCCAGGGCGGCAAGACGGCTGCCGTGGGCGACATCGCGTTCGCCCCCTCGAACCCCGACATCATCTACGCCGGCATGGGCGAGCCCCACTCGCGCAACTCGATCAGCTGGGGCGACGGGGTGTGGAAATCGGTGAACGGCGGCGAGACGTGGACCCATGTCGGACTGGAATACACTTATCACATCGGCCGGATCGCGGTCGATCCGCGCGATCCGCAGATCGTCTACGTGGCCGCCCTCGGCAACCTCTGGGACCTGAACAGGGGCGACCGCGGTCTCTACAAGAGCGAGGACGGCGGCCGGACCTGGAACAAGCTGAAGGGCTTCGATGACGGCACCGGCTTCTACGACGTGGTCATCGATCCCTCCAATCCCGACGTGGTCTGGGCCACCTCGTGGAAGCGCGATCGCAAGCCGTGGGTGTTCCTCTCCGGCGGCGGTCCCAACAACGGCCTCTGGAAATCGATCGACGCCGGTCTGACCTGGCAGCGGATCGAGGGGAACGGGCTGCCCCCTTCGGAAGAGAACGGCAAGATCAGTCTCGAGCTCTTCCCCGGCGATACCGACATCATCTACGCGCGGATCGAGAGCTTCGCCGAAGAGGCTCCGGCCGAACCGCCGGCCGCCGAAACGGAGCGGCCGGCAGGGCAGGCGGCGGCCCGCCAGCGCGGGGGACGCAACCTGGGGGGCACTTATATGAGCCGTGACGGGGGGGCGAGCTGGCGGCGGATCGACCGGCGCAACGGGCGCCCCTTCTACTACTGCCAGCTGCGCATCGATCCCAATGACGCCGACACCGTCTACCTGATCGACTCCTCCCTCTACAAGCTGGACGTTCCCGCGGCCATGGCCGCGCTCGACGATCCCCAGGCGGGGCGCGAGACCCCGGGTGTGGAGAACATCACCGGGAACCATCACGTCGACTTCCACGCTATGTGGATCGATCCGACCAATTCCGATCACCTGGTGGTGGGCTCCGACGGCGGGGTCTCGATCTCCTGGGACGGCGGCGGGACCTGGGACTTCCTCGACAATCTGGTCGTGGGGCAGTTTTACGCCGTATGCTACGATATGGCCGAACCTTACAACATCTACGGCGGGCTGCAGGACAACGGCACCTGGGGCGGGCCGAGCAATTCGTTGTCCTCCTCCGGCATCCTGCTGCGCGACTGGACCTTCTTCCTGGGCGGGGACGGCTTCCACGCCCAGGCCGATCCCGCCGATCCCGACCTCGTCATCTACGGCGAAAGCCAGGGCGGCAACCTCACCCGCACCAACCGGACCACCGGCGAATCCCGCGGGATCCGGCCGAACCTCCCCCAGCCGCCGCGTGAGGACCTGAGCGAGCAGCAGCGCCAGTTCATGGCCCGGGGCGGCGGGGGAGGGCGCAGCAACATCGTCAATCCCCCCGAGGGGCTGGGGCCGCGCGACCTGCGCTTCAACTGGAGCTCACCGGTCGTGCTCAGCCCCCACAACCCGCGCACCGTCTACTTCGGCGCCCAGTTCCTCTTCAAGAGCGTGGACCGGGGGGACACCTGGCAGATCATCAGCCCCGACCTGACCACCAACGATGAGGAGAAGTACGGGGCCCAGAACCGCGGTGATTCTTCGACCGGCGCCGAGAAACACTGCACCATCATCACCATCGGCGAATCCCCCCTGATCCCCGGACTGATCTGGGTGGGCACCGACGACGGCCGGCTGCACGTCACCCGCAACGGCGGCGCGACCTGGACGAGCGTGCGCGAGAACGTCGGCGGGGTCCCGCGCAACACCTGGGTGAGCCGGGTGCGCCCGAGCGCCTTCGCCGCGGAGCGCTGCTACGTGACCTTCGACAACCACCGCATGGGCGATATGACCACCTACGTCTACGTCACCGAGGACTTCGGGCAGACCTGGCTCAAGCTCGGCGGCGATCTCCCCACCGACGATCCGGCCTACGTCATCACCGAGGATCCGGTGAACGAGAACCTGCTCTACGTCGGGACCGAGAGCGGGATCTACGTCTCCCTCGACCGGGGCGGGAGCTGGCGACGGTTCAACAACAACCTGCCGGTCGTGCCGGTGCACGACGTCGTCGTCCACCCGCGCGAGCACGACCTGATCATCGCCACCCACGGGCTGAGCCTCTGGATCATGGACGACGTCACGGGCCTGCAGGGTCTGACGCCGGAGGCCATGGCGAGCGCCTTCACCCTGCTCCCCCACCGCACCGCCACGGCCTGGAACATGCAGGGCGAGCAGGTCAGCCGGGGGGACAAGGTCTTCGCCGGCGAGAATCCGCCCGACGGCTTCACCGTCTCCTACTGGATCGGCACCCCGGTCGAGTCGGTGAAGATCACCCTGACGGGCGTGGACGGCGAGGAGTACCGCTCGATCGACGCTCCGGGCGAGGAGGGTCTGCAGACCGTCCGGATCCCGCTGCGCCCCAGCTTCGGGCGCGGCATGGCGCGTCCGCAGCCGGGTGAGCCGATGGCACGGCCGCTGGGACCGGGGATCTATCTGCTGACCGTGACCTGCGGCGCCGAGACGGCGACGGCGACCGTGGAGGTCCGGCCCGACCCGCGCAGTACCGGACGCTGAGTACACCGTTCCGTGAATACGGTAACGTATCGAGAGGGCCGAGGCGTCCGGCCGGCAAGGCGCAAGGAGGAGGAATAGTGGTGACTATTGCGACGACGAGCAACGCCGCAGGGTGGAATGCATCGGCCCTCGAATGCGAGCGTAA
>CAYSYY010000083.1:0-10473 GCA_964435265.1 uncultured Gemmatimonadota bacterium | reverse complement strand
CGCCCGACGAGGTAGTCAACACCGAAGCCAAGGCCAACACGACCGATCCGGACAGCCGGATCATGAAAGCCCGCAAAGGTTACGTCCAGGGATACAACTGTCAGGCGGTGGTGGACTGTCAGAGCCAGGTGATCGTGGCCCAGGCCGTGACCCAGCAGGAGAATGACTACGCTCAGTTGGCACCGATGCTGGCCGAGTGCGAGAAACAGACCGGTACGCGTCCCCGTGAACTGGTAGCAGACGCCGGCTACTGGACTGATGAGAACGCAGAATGTGAAGACGAAGAGACCGAACTGTTCATTGCAACCAAGAAGGACTGGAAACAACGTCGGGAGCTGACCGAAAGGGGATCACCCCGGGGACGTATCCCCGAGAACGCGACTGTCCGGGAGAAGATGGAACGCAAGCTGCTGACTGTCCGAGGCCGGGCTGCCTACCGACAACGTGGCTCAACCGTGGAACCGGTGTTCGGGCAGATGAGCACGCGAGGACTGAACCGGTTTGTGATGCGTGGCCGGGAAAAGGTAGAGATGGAGTGGGCGCTGTGGAGTGCGACCCACAATATCCTCAAGTTGTGGCGGTTCGGTTATGCTCCGACAGCCGCCGGATGGTAGGAAGGGTATTCAGGATCGGTCCGTCTCCATGCTTCTGAGCTGAAATACTCCGACATCTGACCAGGATTGACCGGCGGATCCGTGCGCGGGAGAGATCAGCCACTGTTTACTCTATGGTCGGGGAGGTTTGCTGGACACGTTCTTATACGTGATGATATGGAATCATTAGTCAAAGCTTATCAACGTGCTTGAATATTATTAGATATAACTTATATTAATGACTGCAAAATATAAGTGATAACTGATAGGGGAGACAAACAAAATGGATGAGGACTTCCAGGACCTGAAGCGGAAACAACTGGATGAAAAGCTCATCCTTTTCCGGAATGAAAGTGTGCCCGATTTACCCCGGGGAGGCTGGGTGAAAACGATCCGAACCGCATTGGGGATGCCGTCTGAGGTATTGGGTAAAAGGATCGGCATCTCCCAGTCGGCGGTTATCCAGCTGGAGGCCAGTGAAGACAACAATACCATCAGTCTCTCATCACTCAGGAAGCTCGCCGATGGTCTCGAATGCGATCTGGTTTACGCTCTGGTCCCGAGAAAGAGTCTCAACGACATCATGAAGGAGCAGGCACGTCGTCGCGCGGAGAGCATGGTGAAATCCGTCGCCAATTCAATGGAACTGGAAGGACAGAATGTCTCCGATCAGGAGCAGCAACGTCAGATCGAGGCTACGGCGAAAAAACTCCTGCTCAGTCCCAGTACCGGCTTCTGGGAAGAAGCATGAAGCTCTCCAATCAAGAAGGCGCCACGCCGATAAACGAGGATGAAGCGGCTGAGCTGATCCCTGACCACATCACCACTCAGCGCGAATTGAACGAATGGGAAAGCCAGAACATACAATTGGCAGTGAATTGGGGGCTTTCAAGAAAGAGAAGCGCGATTCTGACAGTTGATTTCATCAAGGAACTGCATAGAAAGATGTTCGATGAGACCTGGACATGGGCAGGTCAATTCCGACGAAGCGATAAAAATATCGGAGTCGCCTGGGAACAGATACCGGTTGAGATACACAAACTGCTGGATGATACCGGATACTGGCTCAATGAATCGGTGTTTCACGTCCGGGAAACTGCCATCCGGTTGCACCACCGGGTGGTGGCAGTTCACCCATTCGTGAACGGCAACGGGAGACATGCGCGCCTTCTCGCCGATATCCTGCTGTTCAACCACGATCTGCCGCGGATCGACTGGGGCACAACAAACCTCGACACAGACGGCACGGTACGCAGGCGCTATCTCAATGCCCTGCGAGCTGCTGACGAAGGCGACTACGGACCCCTGCTGTCCTACCGCTCCTAGACCTGTTCGGGCACCATATAAGGCCGGCGGTAGGCGCGGGTGAGCAGGGCATCGGCCTCGCGGTCGTCGACGAACCTCCCCTGCCCCGCGTCGTACTCCAGCCGGCGGCCCACCCGGTACGAGATGTTGGCCAGGTGGTGCAGCCTGTCCGACCGGTACCCGGTGTCGATCGGGCAGGTGAGATCGGCCTGGTTCCCGCTCCGTACCGCGGCGATGAAGTTGGCGAAGTGGTTGCCGCCGCCGGCCCCCCCCAGGTTCATCGGATCGGCGGCCTCTTCGGCCGTCTCGGAGCTGGGGCCCGGCTCGTTGCTACGGCCGAAGTATGTCTTCCAGGTGGTCCCGTCCAGATGCATCCACCCCTCGGTGCCGAAGAACAGGTTGCCGATGGTGATCCCGTCTTCGGCGTTGGTGTAGAGCCCCCGGACCTCGAACTGCAGGATCTTCCCGTCGGGGTACTCCAGCACTGCGGTCTGGGTGTTGGGGGTCTCCTGGGCCGAATCGAAGGCGTAGTACCCGCCGGCCGAGTGGATGAAACGGGGGGGCTCCTCCTCCCCCAGCCCCCAGCGGGCGATGTCCCACTGGTGCGGACCCTGGTTGCCGATGTCGCCGCAGCCGTAGTCCCAGTGCCAGTGCCAGTTGTAGTGGAAGCGGTTCTGGTTGAAGGGCCGCTCGGGGGCCGGGCCGAGCCAGAGATCGTAGTGCACCCCGGCCGGGACGGCGCTGTCGGGGAACCGTCCGATCGAGTCCCGCGGTTTGAAGCAGAGCCCCCTGGCCATGAAGACCTCGCCGATGCCCCCGGTGTGGAGGAACGCCATCGCCTGCCGCACGTTGCGCAGCGAGCGGTTCTGCATGCCCACCGCCACCACCCTGCCGTAGCGGGCCTGGGCTTCGACCATCTTCCGGCCCTCGAAGATATTGTGGCAGCAGGGCTTCTCGGTGTAGACATGCTTGCCTGCCTGGACCGACCAGATGGTCGCCAGGGCGTGCCAGTGATTGGGCGTGGCGATCGCCACGGCATCGATATCGCGGTCCTCGAGCATCCTCCGCAGGTCCCACGCGGTCCCGGGCGGAGTGTCCTGGATCCCCTCGAGTTTCGCGATGGTGTCGGCGAAGAGGTTCTCGTCGATATCCACGATGGTCTTGATATGCACCCCGGGCAGGCCGGCGAATCCGGTCATGAGCTGGGCGCCGCGGCTGCGGATCCCGACCACGGCCATGACGACCCGATCGTTGGCACCCTGGATGCCGCCCCCGGCCGACGGAGCCGGCAGGGCCGATGCCTTCGCGGCGAACGCATCTTCGGCGGCGAGCGCACCCCCGGCAACGAGCGTACTCCCGGCAGCGAGACCCGCCGTGGCCCGCACGCTCCGGACCATGAAATCGCGACGCGTGGTCGGTTCGGAATCGGATGACATGACGGGTTCTCCTCTCATCTTCCGCTCAGGATATGCCGTTGACCGGTGACCTCGAAACGTCCTGTCACCACGCCGGAGGTGGCGGCGTCGGCCGTACCGGTGAAACCAGGCTGCTTGCCCCCCACACTGACCTCGAACGTACCCGGTTCGACGACCCGCAGCCAGTGCACGTCGACCAGAGAGAGCTGCCGGGGGGTCAGGGTGAAAGTCACCCGCTGCGTCTGCCCCGGCCGCAGGTGCAGGCGCCTGAAGCCGGCCAGGGTCCGGATCGGCACCGGCACCTCGGCCTCCAGATCGGTCAGGTAGAGCTGGACCACCTCGTCACCCGCCCGCGCACCGGTGTTGGTCACCGACACCGACACCGTGACCTCGGCCGCCCCGGCCGGCACGCTCGCCGGCAGTTCCAGATCGGCGTAGGCGAAGGTGGTGTAGCTGAGGCCGTGACCGAAGGGGTAGAGCGGTTCCCCGGTGAAGTAGCGGTAGGTCCGGCCGGCCATGGCGTACTCCTCGAAGGGCGGGAGCTGATCCACCGACCGGTAGAAGGTCACCGGGAGCCGCCCGGCCGGACTCACGTCGCCGAAGAGCACCTCGGCGATGGCGGTGCCCGCCGCCTGCCCCGGATACCAGGCCTCGAGGATGGCGGGCACATGCGCATCGGCCCAGGTCACGGCCAGGGCGCTGCCGTTCAGGAGCAGGAGCACGACCGGTTTGCCCAGCTCGGTGACGGCCTGCAGCAGTTCCTCCTGCGGCGCCGGGAGCCGGATGTCGGTCCGGTCGCCGCCCAGGAAACCGGGCACCTCCACCCGCATCTCCTCCCCCTCCAGACGCGCCGAGAGCCCCAGGCACATGATCACCACATCGGCCTGCCGGGCGGCCTCGATGGCCCTCTCCCGGGCGTCGGGACGCGGACCGGCCCAGAGGAACTGCATGGTGGCATCGCTGTTGGTGTCCCAGTACTCCACCACGATCTCGTACTCCCGCCCGGCCTCGAGTTCTACCCGGTAGGAGCGGACGCTCGGGTGGTGGATGCTGGCGTACTCGATGACCTTCTCCCCCTCGAGGAAGAGGCGCACGCCGCCGAAGCCGTTCAGGGCCAGGCGCCAGGTGCCGCCGGCGGGGGGAACCAGCCGGCCGGTCCAGCGCACGCCGAAATCATCGTCGCTCATGCCGCGGGCCGGCGCGGCCTCCCACCAGTTGAAGTCGATCTCTTCATCCACCCGCACGAAGAGGGGTTCCCCCGCGAATTCGCGGTTGTCGTAGTACTCCCCTCGCAGACCCGGCACCTCGGCGCCGTCGTGGCGGGTGCGCAGGGCCGAGCCGGGCACGGTCAGGAAAACGGGCGTGTTCTCGGCCAGATCGCAGCCGGGCTCGTACAGCACCCGGGTCGCGCGCCCCACCCGCCGCCGGATGCCCTCCAGCGGGGTCACCGGAGCCGACGGCGTGCCGTTGTAGTTGCCCAGGAGCACCTCCCGGTCGTCGGCGTTGGGGCCGATCACGGCGATCGTGCCGGGGCGGTCGTCCAGGGGGAGCAGCCCGTCCTCGTTCTTCAGGAGCACCAGCGACTTGCGGGTGGTCTCGAGGGCCAGCCGGCCGTGGCGAGGGGAATCGTTCACCCGGTATGGGGTCCGGGCCCACGGCACCCGTTCCGGGGGATCGAACATCCCCAGCCGGAAGCGGGCCTCCATGAGCCGCCGCACCGAAACGTCGATCTGCGCCTCGGTGATCAGACCCTGCGCCACCGCTTCGACGAGCGCGCCGTAGACGCTCCCGCAGTTCAGATCGCAGCCGGCCGCCACCCCGGCCGCGGCCGCCTCGGCCGGGGTATCGACCAGGGCGTGGGCGTTGCGGCGGTAGATATTGCTGATGGCGCCGCAGTCGGAGACGATGTAGCCACGGAAACCCCACTCCTCGCGCAGGATCTGCTGCAGCAGCCAGGGCGAGCCGCAGCAGGCCTCGCCGAGAGTGCGGTTGTAGGCGCACATCACGCTCCAGGCGCCCCCATCCACGATTCCCGCCCGGAAGGCCGCCAGGTAGGTCTCCTGCAGATCGCGTTCGTCCACGACGGCATTGAAGCTGTGGCGCAGGGGCTCGGGCCCGCTGTGCACGGCGTAGTGTTTCGGGGTGGCCACCGTCTTGAGATAGAACTCATCATCGCCCTGCATCCCCCGAACGAAGGCTACCGCCAGGCGCCCGGCCAGCCAGGGATCCTCGCCGTAGGTCTCCATTCCCCGCCCCCACCGCGGATCGCGGAAGATGTTGATGTTGGGGGACCAGAAGGTGAGGCCCTGGTAGATGCCGCGGTGCCCCTGCCGGACGAATTCGTGGTGCTTGGCCCGAGCCTCGTCCGAGATGGCCGTAGCCACCCGGAACATGAGCTCGTCGTCGAAGGTGGCGGCCAGTCCGATCGCCTGCGGGAAGACCGTGGCGCGACCGGCCCGGGCCACGCCGTGCAGCGCCTCGTTCCACCAGTTGTACTCCGGAATCCCAAGACGCTCCACCGCCGCAGCCGGGTGGACCATCTGCGAGACTTTCTCCTCGAGCGTCATCCGGGAGACGAGGTCGTCGATCCGCTCCTCGAGCGGACGGTCGGGATCCTGGAAGGGGAACATCGGCGCCTCCTGAGGGCTCCGGCCGCAGCCCGCGGCCCAGAGCAGGATCACGGCGGCGGCGGGAGCGATCGGACGGATGGTTCGGTTCCGGCTCATCATGGGAGGCATCACTCCTGCAGGTAGGAGGCGAAGAAGGAGACGTAATCCTCGAGCTTCTTCTCGATCGCCTGGGGCACCAGCCAGGTGAAGAGATCCAGCTTCACCAGGCTGTTCAGTCCCGCGTCGCGGGTGCTCACGGCCGCCAGGCGCCGGGAGAGACCCAGGTTCACCTCGTGGATCCGCTCGTAGATGGTGCGCAGGCCGAGACATTCCCAGTCGGGCTCGAGCCCCCGCCGGGCGCGCAGGTACTGGGCGATCAGGTACATCGAAACCGACCGCCAGGCGGTCTCGAAGGGGGAGGCCTGCGGCAGGTGGATCAGGAGCATGGGACGAAGCGGTTCCAGGTGCGGGCAACCGCTGGCGGCCATGTAGAGGCCCAGGAGGGAATGCAGGGCGTCCTGCATGGGCGCATGGCAGCGGAAGGTCCGGTTGGGAGCCATGACGTCCAGATCCACCTCTTCGTAGCTCAGACGATCGCCGAATATCTCCACCACCTCGGGCAGAACCGCCGCCACGGGGCAGAGCGGCGAGCGGGCCGGAGTCAGCGGACAGTTGGAGCACTGGTGGAAGGCGAGCGCGGTCCAGTCGGGCAGGACCCGGGGCGGCTCCCGCCCGAGTTCCAGGGTGTCCGAGCGCAGGCGGGGCGCCACGACGACCTCTTCCCCGTCCGGGAACCGGAAGGTGTAGGTGATGGTGATCTCCGGCTCCGCTTCCGCGGCTTCCGCCGCCGGTCCGGCTGCTCCGGCGTCCTTCATGCGTTCTCCCGTCTCGCTGCGATCCTGTTCCTCCCGATTCACCGGTATCCCGACGGCCACCGGTACGGCTCAGCCTTCGAGCCAGGTCCGGGCGAACACCTCGGCCAGCCGGCGCACCACCGCCCGGCGGGCGGATTCGGGCAGGGCGCTCGGCGGCCCCCAGGGGGTGTTGTTGACGTCCACGATGTAGATCCGGCCGTCGTCACGATCGCGCAGGATATCGAGTTCCCCCCAGTCGAGGCCGGATCGTTCACAGAAACGGGTGATGTTCTCCTGTTCCGCAGCCGGGAATATCTCATCGGTCTCCCGCAGGTACACCTCGTCCCACTGACTGCGGAACCGGTCGGCGATCAGTTTGAGTCGTACGGCGACCAGGGGGATCCGACCTCCGATGATGAGGGTGCGCAGTTCCTCGCACCGACCGTCATCCAGGATATTGTTCACCAGCCGCTGGTAGCTGCAGCCCGGAACTGGTCCGGAGAGAGGAGCGGAAACGATTTTCCCGGTCTTGCTGGCGTTCCGGTCATCCTTCTGGACGCACTCCCCCTGGTGGTGAAGCGGATCGACCGTGAGGGGGTACCCGAAGACCTGCTCGAAGGTCTCCCCCAGATGCTTCTTGCTGATATCGCGGCAGGCCAGATTGAGCACCCGGACGTGGGCGGCCGTATCCCGGAGTTCGGGGTACTCCGGCCGCCAGGTGGTATTCTCCCAGGCCAACGCCAGGTCGCAGCGTCGATGCAGATCGGTCGTGATGTTGTACCCCTGGTGGCGGCAGATCGCGAAGACGAGCGTCTTCTTCGACGGGTACTCGGGGTAGAAGAGGATCGTCGGCGCCCGGAATCCGTTCCGGAACAGCAGGAAAAAGTAGCGCAGACGGTATCCCAGGAGCGCCTTGAGCGGGATGCGCGTGCGCGGGAGCTTGCGCCATGTCCATCCGCCCGCCATCGGATCACTCCGGCAGGAAGAGGGTGTTGAAGAACAGCGGGAAGGCGGCGTAGGCCTGGGCCCGGTTGTGGAAGGTGAAGCCGAACAGGACGATCCGCCCTTCCCCGTACGCCACCGTCAGCACGGTCGGCCGGCCCGCGATCAGTTCGGGGTGCTCCAGGTACCCGCTCAGGAGGATCTCCGCTTCCGGATCGTCGGGGAAGTGAGCCACCACCGCGATCTCGCCGATGAGGGGATCGGCGCCCTCGCTTCCGGCGATCTGGAAGAGGGCTCCCCGCTGCCAGAAGGCGATCCCGTCGGCCGGCATCCCCCAGGCCACCGGGTGGGCGGGATCGTACGTCATCCGCACGACCGAACCCGCGGCGTAGAAACCGTCGCGGCCGGTCTGCCGGCTCACGTCCTCGATCGGCAGTCCGAACGCCTCGATGGCGAAAGCGCACGAGCTCTCGTTGCAGACCAGGGTGCCTCCCGCCCGCACGAACTCCTTCAGGTTCTCCACTCCCTCCTCGCCGATCCCGCCGGCGTACTCCGGCGGGACCCGTCCGGGGGGATTCCCTTCGACGATCGAGCGCGCGTTCAGCGAGGCCAGCGAGATGACGCTGAACTCCTCCCCCAGCGCCCCCGCCCGTACCCGCTCGTTGCGCAGGCGGGTATAGGGGAGGCCGTATTCGTCCAGGATCCAGCGCATCCACCCCTCGTCCATGCTCCCCTGCCAGGGAGCGTAGTGCCCCAGGCGCAGGGCGGCAACGGGGGCCGGCGAACCGCCGGCCCGGCCGCGGACCATGGTCACCCCCGTGCGGGCCGCGATCGCGGCGGCATCGGCGGCCCCCGTTCCGGAGACGGCGAAGGTCCCGGCGGGGAAGGCGCTCCCGTCGAGGGTGAAGGCTTCCCGGGTCCGGCTGATCCGGCCACCGGCGGCCTGGAGGGCGGCGGCGGCGGTATACGCGCCCAGATCGGCGGGGCTGAAGAGGAAGGCGCCGCCGCGCCCCGTGACCCCGCCCTCGGGCCACGGCACCGCTTCGAGGCGGCTCATCGTGACATCCACGGGGGCGTCGAGTTCTTCACAGGCCACCCCCATCTGCAGCGGCAGGGTCCAGCCGGCCACGTCGTAGGGTCGCATCGGGCCGGCTTCGCTCACGTCCACCCCGCTCGGCACGCCCTGCCAGAGCTGGGTCATGCGGCGCAGGTCGGGGTAGTCCTGCCGCTCGAACATCGTTCGCACGAACCCGCCGAAGGGCTGGGCGGTGGGGACGATCCAGGTGCCGGCGGGCCAGGTGCGTCCGCCGCTCTCGAAGGCCGCCTCGGCCCGGTATATCTCCACCCCGCCGAGCATCAGCTTGTCGAACATCCTGGCGGTGGTGGTGGCGTCGCGCTGATCGGCCGGCACGATCCACCCGAAGGGCGGTTCGGCCGCGTAGTGCTCGAGGTGGTCGACCGCCAGCCGGTACTTGCTCAGGAGCATCTCGGAGCGGTAGCGGGCGCAGGCGTCCAGGACCGCTTTCGAGGCGGTCAGGCAGTAGGCCACGGCGTCCCCGATCCCCCAGTGCCCCCCCTCCCACGGGTGGGGATAGAAGGCCGACCGCACGAAACCGGCGTATGCGCCCCGGCCCGCCCGTTCCACCTGTTCGCGGCTGTAATCGCCCGGAGTGGCCAGGTAGAAGAGGGCGGTCTCGGTCAGGATCGAAGGGGTGTTGTGGGTGGTGGCGATCTGGGTCATGAAGCCCGGGTACCAGGCGTCGAACGACATGCGCGAGACCGCTCCCGGCTGACCATTCTCCTCGAAAGCCAAGCCCATGTTCGCCCCGATCAGGTTCTCCCACCGGATCACCATGGCGGGCTTGTTCGGGTTGGTGGGTTCGCCGTAGGGGGGGATCCAGATGCGGGTCGGGAAGGGCGCGGTCTGGTGGTGGTTGTAGACCACGTTGGGGAACCACTCATGGTTCTGCAGGTGCGCGATATTGCGCGTCTCCACCTGGGTGACGTTGAAGGAGTCGCGGTTGTTGTCGTGGCCGATATAGCGGTTGTAGAGCCACGGCAGGCCGCTGCGTTCGTACTCGGTGCCGACGTGCTGCATGTACCAGTCGGCCACCAGGGTCATGCCGTCGGGATTGGCGAAGATGACCAGGGTGACGACCTGGTCGCGGATGCGCCGGGTCATCTCGTCCTCGCCGGTCACCAGATCGTAGACGAGCTGGATGGCGTGCTCCGAAGGCGCGCATTCGGTGGCGTGCAGCCCCACATCGATCCAGGCGATGGCCCGTCCCTCCGCGGCCAGGCGCTCGGCCTGTTGCGGGGTGATGCCCCGTCCCAGGCTAAGGTTGCGCGCGATCTCCTGCCAGCGGTCGAGCCGGGCCAGGTTCGCGGCCGAGGAGATGACGGCGTACCGCATGCTCCGCCCCATCGAGGTCGGGCCGGCCTCGCGCACGATCATCCGGTCGCTCTGCCCGGCGACGAGTTCGAAGTACCCGATCGCCGATTCATAGGTGGTGAGCCGGTAGTCGGCTCCCACCGGATACCCCAGGTACTCCCCCGGGGGGGTGACCTGGGCCCGGACGGCGGCGCAGGTGAGTGGGATGACGGCGATCATAGCGGCCCGGGCGAGACCGGCGACGCAGCGGCGGTTCTTTACATCCATGGTTCCTCCGGCGGGACGGACGTGATCAGGCACAGGGCGGCCGGGCCGCCCTCGAGACTGTACCCCACCGGAAGGGGGGGTG
This sequence comes from uncultured Gemmatimonadota bacterium, assembly GCA_964435265.1. Lineage (GTDB taxonomy): Bacteria > Blakebacterota > Blakebacteria > Blakebacterales > Blakebacteraceae > CAYSYY01. Next base: position 14 of record CAYSYY010000083.1, on the reverse strand, counting down.
CAACGGGTCCGGCG
>CAYSYY010000082.1:2861-10484 GCA_964435265.1 uncultured Gemmatimonadota bacterium | reverse complement strand
ATCGGCGACGAGCAGCTGCCCGACGACTACTCCTACGGAGGCGGCGGAGGCAGGGTGGGCGGCAGCGGTCTGGGGGGGATCACGGAAACACCCCGGTGGTACGTCACGAACCGGCCGAGGCCCGCGAGCGAGCGGGTGACCTTCACGATGTACAAGTATTACACCAAGGATTCGCCGCTTCTGGAATCGGGTCTCCTGGGGCCGGTGAGGCTGATAACCGCAGTCCAGATGAGCGACATGCCATAGTGCCCAGTCACGCAACACCTGTCACCTGACATGACACGACAAATGGGTCAGCGGAACAGCTCAGGAGCGAATTGCTCAAGGTAGTCGCGCCAGTTGATCCAGGTATGCCCGCCCTCGGTCTCGCGGAAGACGACCTCGAAGCCGTGCCGGCGGAGCAGCTCGACCGTACTCCGCGAGGTCTCGATCAGGAAATCCTCCCGGCCGGTGGCGAACCAGAGCAGCTCCAGACCCGCCCGGAGCCGGGCATCCTCCAGGACGGCGGCGTGCCGCTCCTCCCAGCTCGGACCGGCTTCGGCGGCGCCGGCGCCACCGCGCCGCGCGCCGAATGAGCCGATCAGCCCCGAACTGAAGACCCCGACGTAGCCGAACCGCTCCAGATCGGCGAAGGCGAGGTTGAGCGTCTGGCTGCCCCCCATGGACAGACCGGCGATCGCCCGGTGGCGCCGGTCCCGGTAGACGCGGTAGTGCTCCTCTATGAAAGGCATGATGTCGGTGAGGAAATCCTGCTCGAAGGCATCGGCGGGTGGGTTCGGCGGAGCGCCGGCGGCCGGGGCCGCCGCCCCCGGTTCCGACTCCCAGGGACGGATGTGCCCGGAGGGCATGACGATGACCATCGGACGCGCCCGCCCGGCGGCGATCAGGTTGTCCAGTATGACTCCGGCCCGCCCGACCGAACTCCATGCTTCATCACAGTCGCCGGCCCCATGGAGCAGGTAGAAGACGGGGTAACGGCCCCGACCCAGCTCGTAGCCCGGCGGAGTGTAGACATGCAGGCGCCGGAAGGTGCCCAGGCTGCGGGAGTAATAGGAGACGGCCGCGACCGCACCGTGGGGTACGTCCCGCAGGTCCATGACCTCGGAACCCGGGACACAGACCAGGCTCCAGACGTTGTTGTTCGATTCGCTCACCGCCGGATTGCGGGGATCGATTACGGACACGCCGTCCACATTGAAATTGTACCGGTAGGCGCCCGCTCCGAGCGGCCCGAGGGTGATCTCCCAGACACCCTCCTCCCCCTGGACCAGGGGGGTTCCCCGCGCGTTGCCGGGGATGTCGCTCCCGGTGAGCCGGACCTCCGTCGCCCGGGGCGCCCGGATCCGGAAGGTGACCCGCCCGTCGGGCCGGACCTCGGGGGAGACGACCGCCGGTGACTGGGCTCCGCGCTGGACCCCGGTGACGGCGTGGGCGCCGGGACCGGGTGGAACCATGACAGGATGGAGCGGAAGCAGGCATCCGTAGGTCAGGAGCAGGACCGTAGCGGGGCCGGTCCGGCGCAGGCTCGGCCGAGTTCGCCGGAGAGCAGATCGGGACATGGATACAACCTCCTGCATCGGTTCTCACTCGACATTCAGCTTACCGGCCCGGCGGTCGCGGCGGGATCTCCTGCGCCGTCACCGGGGGCAGGGTCCGGAAGACGAGCGAATTGGACACCCGCTCCCCCCTCACGGTGTCGGTGACGGTGAGCTCCAGGATATAGGTATCGGGCGCCAGGCTGCTTACATCCACCTCGAGATAGGTCGCCAGGTCCGGTCTGATACCGCTGGAGGAGAAGGTGCTCGAGACCGCCGTGCGGCGCCGCCGCAGGCCGGTCAGGGAACGCAGTCCGTGATAGAGCCGGGCGGTCACCGCCATCTCTTCCGGTGCCTCCAGCACCGCGTACTCGATGGTGTACTGGGTCGCTCCGAACTCATCGCGGGCCAGGTTGTAGATCTCGTAGTAGATGAAGAGCGGCTGGTCGGCCTGCAGCGCCCGCCCGGGCAGGGGGAGCACCTCCAGGTCGCCCCGGATGAACGTGCCCGCATGCCCCGGTCCCACCTCCCGGATGAAGGCGGCCGGCAGGATGTCGCTCACCATGAGTTCGGAACCGCTGTAATCGGGCAGGTCGAGCATCTCTTCGGCGGTGGCCCGTTTCCCGGTCTCGGGATCCATGAGCAGAATGGTGAGGCGGTACTCGCCGGGATCGACCTCCATGCGGGTGGCGTCCACGAACAGCGGCACCCCCCGGATGCTGACCTGCGGGATCGTCTGCAGGCGGCGCGCTGCCTGCCCCGCCCCGGCCACGTGCTCCCAGGCGGGGGTATAGAGATCCACCTCGACGTCGAGGGTGGCATATGCCCCGGTCACACTCCGGAAAGCGCCGAACTCCTCGGGGAGCAGCCCGAAGGCGTAGTCCACCGCGGTCCGTCCCTCCGATCCGCGGAAGGTCACGATCGAATCCATCGGATCGATACGATCGATCCTCTCCTCCTCCTCACTGACGGTAGGCATGCGGTGTTCCATCTGATCGGCCAGCTGGCGGGCGCGCGGTCCCCAGACGTTGTATACCCCCCGCCCGATGAAATCCTCGAAGGTGACGTCGATCCCCCGGTCGGTGTAGACCCAGCGTTCGGGGGTGGCGCTGGCCCCGGCCCGGAACTGCCGGTTCTGAGCCATGGTGACCGCCTGGTCCCATACCTCGAACATCCCCCAGGTCGGGTGCTCCATCGCGAGCGAGTCGGCGATCGCCACCGCCGTTCCTTTGTCCGCTCCCATGGCATCCCACTCCGGGGCGTCGAAGCGGCTCGTCTCCAGGAGGATGGTGGAGAGCCCCATTTCTTCCTGCAGGTCCCGTTTCTTCCGCTGCCAGGTCGGATCGCCGATCACCAGGTCCCAGGCCACCGGCATCCCGCGGCCGCTGCGCATGTCGGGCTCGCCATAGCGCACATAGAAGGTCCCGCGGGCGTCCCACGGCCAGACATCGGTGCCGAACTCCAGGCGGGCGTAGGCCACCCGGATGTAGTGCTCGAGCAGGCGCTCGTTCACCCCGGTCTTGGGATCGGGGTCGCGGGTGCGCCAGTAGTGCGCCCAGAACGCGCGCTGCCCCGACGGATCGAGGCGTTCGTACTCCCGCATCTCATCGGTATCGAGCACCAGGCTCAGGTCGAGATAGAGGGAGGCCTCCTCCGGTCCCATGACGGCGAAGTAGCGCTCGAAGACGGCCATCGCGTCGGCGTAGCGTTCGGTTTTCCAGTGCGCTCCGGCCAACCACGGGTAGGACCGCAGGTCCATGGGATCGCGGGCGATCATCGCCTCGGCGGCCGTAACCGCCCGGTCCCACTGCCCGGTGTCCATGAGCGTACGCAGCAGCTCGTAGCGGGCGTCCATATGGGCGGGATTGGTCGTGATCTGGTTCTCGAATTCCTGGATGGCCCGGGGGAGATCGCGCAGGAAGTCTCGCTGGACCAGACCCATCTGGTAGTGGGCATCGCCGTGCGAAGGATCCAGGTCGAGGACGTTGCGCAGGCTACGCTCGGCGAAGCGGGCATTGTCGGTGCCCAGATCGGTGTAGGCCAGCTTCATGTGGGCCCGGGCCCGCCAGTAGTGGGCGGCGGGATCAAGGGGGAGCAGCTCGGTGGCCTGCCTCAGAAGGTCGATCGCCCGTTCCCCCCCACCCCGCGACTCGACCAGCGCCCACCCCATCCCCAGCAGGGCCCGCGGGTACCGCTGGCTCTGCCGCAGGACCGAATCGAAGAGCTCGCGGGCTCCCTCGATATCACCCCGGGCCAGCCGGGCGAAACCGGAATCGCATACCGCCGCGTGCGGATCGGCCTGCGGTCCCGGCGGGCAGTAAGACTCCGTCCCGACTGTGGAAGGCGCCGGCACGGCGGGCGTTTCCATCCCGGCCGCGGCTGGTTCCGGTATTACGGGCGATCCCGCCCCGGCCGCGGCGTTTATCGCAAACAGCCCGGCTCCGGCCAGGACGGCGAACATGAGCACGGGTGCGGATCGGAATGCTGGAGGATGTCTCATGGGCTCAATACGGTCCCTTCACGGCTGGGGATGGGTGCCACCTTCCCACTCTACAGGTTAGACAACCTCCATGACCACTCTGACACCATCGGACGCATCGTTGGTATCGTTCGACAGCGTCCATGGAGGTTATCGGGCCGGCAGGGTCCGGAAGAGCAGCGAGTTCGTGACCTTCTGTCCGCTCACTTCATCGGTCACGGTCAGTTCCAGGAGGTAGCTGCCGGGGGGCAGACTGCTCATATCGACTTCGAGCCAGGATGCCATCTCGGGGCTGATGCCGCTGGTCGTGAAGCTGCTCGACACCGCCGTGCGGCGTCCCCGCAATCCGGCCAGGGAGCGCAGGCCCTGGTAGAGCCGGGCGGCCACCGCCAGCTGTTCGGGCGCTTCCAGGACGGTGTACTCGATCCCGAACCGGGTCGCTCCGTACTCGTCCCGGGTCAGGTTGTAGACCTCGTAGTAGATGAAGAGCGGCTGGTCGGACTGCAGCACCCGCCCGGGCAGAGGCAGAACCTCCAGCCCGCCCCGGATGAAGGTGCCCCGGCGGTCCGGCCCGACCTCCCGGATGTTCGCAGCGGGCAGGATGTCGCTCACCATGAGCCCGGATCCGCGGTAGTCGGGCAGCTCGAGCATTTCTTCGACCGTGGCCCGTCGTCCCGTCTCGGGATCGAGCAGGAGAACGGTCAGACGGTACTCCCCCGGATCCACCTCCAGGCGGGTGGCGTCCACGAACAGCGGTACGCCCCGGATCGTGATCTGCGGGATCGTCTGCAGCCGCCGGGCCTTCTCCCCCGCTCCACCCACGTGCTCCCACCCCGGGGTATAGAGGTCGACTGCAACGTCAAGGGTGGCGTAGACGCCGGTCACGCTCCGGAAGGCCCCGAACTCATCGGGGAGCAGCCCGAAGGCGTAATCCACGACCGTCCGTCCCCCTGAACCCCGGAAGGTGACCACCGAGTCCATCGGATCGATGTAGTCGATCTTGTCCTCTTCCTCGCTGATGGTCGGCAGCCGGGCTTCCATCAGATCGACCAGGACTCGACTGGCTCCACCCTGCTCGGAAACCGTGTAGGCGCCGCTGTTGACGAAGTCCTCGAAGCTGACATCGATCCCGCGCGACAGGTAGACCCAGCGTTCCGGGGTCGCGTCACTCAGATTTCTGAAATGCCGTTTCTCGCAGCTCTCGACCGCCCATTGCCAGACGTCATCTATGCTCATCCCCGGCTCGGCCCGATAGAGAGAATCAGCCACAGCGACGACGAGCCGCCGGTCCAGATGGCCCGGTGCATCCCAATGAGCGGCGTCGAACAGGCTGGTGAACTGGTAGTCCGACGACATCCCCAGTTCTTCCTGGAGCTCATGCCGGCGGGCGATCCAGTCGCCGTCTCCATCAAGTGCTCCCCAGTCGATGTTCCGGCCCCGGCCGCTGCGCATATCCGGTTCCCCGTAGCGGACGAAGAGTGCGCCGCGGGCATCGAAGGGCCACGCTTCGGCCCCGAACTCGAGCCGCGCATAGGCCACCCGGACGTAGTGCTCGAGCAGGCGCTCGTTCACATCGGTCCTGGGATCGGGATCGCGGGTGCGCCAGTAATGGGCCCAGTACACCCGGCGGCCCTGTGGATCGAGCCGCCGGTACTCCCGCTGCTCGGCGCTGGTCAGCACCAGGCTCAGGTCGAGGTAGAGGGCCGCCTCTTCCGGCCCCATGACGGCGAAGTAGCGCTCGAAGACGGCCATCGCTTCGTCGTACCGCTCCGCTTTCCAGTGCGCTCCGGCCAGCCAGGGAAAGGCCCGGATCTCCTCCGGATCACGAGCCAGCATCTCTTCGGCGGTCGTGACGGCTTCATCCCAATGCCCTGCATCCATCAGCGTGCGCAGCAGGTCGAAGCGGGCTTCCGGATGCGCCGGATTGGTCGTGATCTGATGCCGGAATTCCTGCAGCGCCTTCGGGATGTTCAGTAGGAAATCCCGATATATGAGCCCCAGCTGGTAGTGGGCGTCGCCGTGGGAGGGATCCAGATCCAGCACGTTGCGCAGGCTCACTTCGGCCAGACGGGCGTTGTCGATCCCGAAGTCGGAATAGGCCAGCTTCATATGGGCCAGGGCCCGGTGGTAATGCACGGCGGGGTCCAGCGGGAGCAGTTCCGAGGCCTGACGGAGGTACTCGATCGCCCGCTCGCCTCCTCCCCGGACCAGCAGAAGAGCCCGCCCCATGCCGTAGAGCGCCCTCGGGTGGCGCGGCCGCTGGTTCAGGACCGACTGGAAGAGCCCGGCGGCTCCCTCGGCATCCCCCCGCTCCAGGCGGGCGAAGCCCGAGTCGCACACCGCCGCATGCGGATCGACCTGCGGGCCCGGGAAGGCCCCGTAACCGTCCGCCCGGCCGGCCGGCCGGTAGAGGGCGTCTGAGGATACTTCGCTCCGGCAATCCCCGGCGAGCGGCGGCGCAAGCGCGGCAACAATGGTGACGAGTACAAGGCTTGTTTTCATAGAGGTCATGTCAACGACCGTACCTGTCCGATAACGGGGACCGGGATACCGTCTCTCCCCTCCCCCCTCACCGCAGCGGCAGGGTGCGGAACACCAGCGACGAGGTCACCCGCTGCCCGGTGTTCTCGTCGGTGATGGTGAGGAGCAGCTCGTAGGTGTCGGGGGGGATGCCGCCCAGATCGATCTCGAGCCAGGTACGCATGTCCCGATCGATCCCGCTCCCGGGGACGCTGCTCGAAACCACCGCCCGTCCGCGCCTGGCTCCAACCAGGCTCCCCAGTCCCTGGAAGAGACGGGTGGCCAGAGCCCGGCTCTCGGGTGCCTGGGCCACCGCATAATCGATCCGGTACGAGGTGGCGCCGAAGGCGTCCCGTTTCAGGTTGTATATTTCGTAGTAGATGAAGAGTGGCTGATCGGCCTGCAGAGCCCGACCGGGCAGCGGGAGCACTTCCAGATTCCCCCGCACGAACCGCCCCTCGTACCCGGGGCCGACTTCGCGGATCCGGGCGGCCGGCAGGATGTTCGAGACCATCAGGGCATCTCCGGAGTAGTCGGGCAGTTCCACCGGTTCCTCGGCCGTGGCCCGCCGCCCCGAGACCGGATCGATCAGCATCGTGCTCAGGATGTAGTTGCCCGGCTCCACTTCGAGCCGGGTGGCGTCCACGAAGAGCGGGATCCCTCGGACCTGCACCTGCGGCACCGTCTCGAGCCGCTTTGCCTTCTCGCCCACCCCGATGATCTCCTCCCACCCCTCGCTGAAGAGCTTGACCTCCACATCCAGGGTGGCGTAGGCACCGGTCACGCTCCGGAAGGCCCCGAATTCATCGGGGAGCAGGGCGAAGGCGTACTCCACCACCGTCTTGCCCCCTTCTCCCCGGAAGGTCACGACCGCATCCATCGGATCGATGAGATCGATCTTTTCCTCTTCCTCGCTCAGGATGGGCAGGTGGACCTCCATCTGGGCCACGGTCTGCCGATCGAGCATCGAATCGGTGTAGTACCGCCCCCGGCCGATATCATCGAGGAACGATATGTCGATCGCCTCGTCGTAGTAGATCCAGCGTTCCGGATCCCGCCCGGCCATGAGCGCTCCCTCACCCTCGGTGC
>CAYSYY010000082.1:0-2851 GCA_964435265.1 uncultured Gemmatimonadota bacterium | reverse complement strand
GCCCGCGCCGGCGGCATCGCGGAAACCCATCCGGCCGGAGCCGGACTGCCCGGTCTGGGTTGCGTCCAGATACAGGTTCGGTGAGATCCCCATGCTCTCGTAGAAATCCCGCTTGCGCATGACGAAGTCGTAATCGTCGTCGATCAGCTCGAAAGCGAATGGCTGCCCGCGCCTGGCCCGGATATCGGGTTCGCCGTAGCGCACGTAAAAATTGCCGCGCCCGTCCCACGGCCACTCCGACTGACCGAACTCGATCCGCGCCCAGGCCACCCGGATGAAGTGCTCGAGCAGCCGCTCGTTCACCATCGTCGTCGGATCGGGATCGCGCCGGCCCCAGTAATGGGCTCGGTAGGTCCGCTGGCCTTCCGGCGAGAGGGACTCATACTCCCGCTGCTCCTCGGGGGTGAGGATGAGCCCCATGTCCAGATAGAGCGACATCTCCTGTTCGTCGATCAATCCGAAGTAGCGCTCGAAGACACTCATAGCCTCGTCGCAGCGTTCGAGCTTCCACAGCGCCCCGGCCAGGTAGGGATGGGCCCCGCTCTCATCGGGCCAGCGGGTGAGCAGGTTCTCACCCACCTCGACCGCCCGGGCCCACTCCCCCATGCTCATGAGCACATTGAGCAGCTCGAGGTGGGCCTCGCGGTGTGCGGGCAGGGCGGATATCTGGCGCTGGAGGAAGGCGGCGGCCTCCTCGGGTTCGAAGAGGACGTTCATCAGCAGGTTGCCCAGCCGGTAGGCGGCGTCGGAATGGGAGGGATCGAGTTCCAATACCAGTTCCAGCTCCCGCCGGGCGGCATTGGCGTTGTCCCGGCCCAGGTCGCCGGGAGCCAGTTCCAGGTGGGCCAGGGCGCGGTAGTAATGGGCGGCGGGATCGGTCGGTGAGAGCGCGGTGGCCTGGCGCAGGTACTCCAGCGCCCGCTCCGCACCGTTCTCGGTTTCGAGCCAGACCCGGCCCATGCCGAGCACGGCCCGGGGATAGGAGCGATCCAGCTCCAGGGCCTGGACGAAGATCGTCCGGGCGCCCTCGACATCGCCCCGGTTCAGGCGGGCGAAGCCGCTGTCGCACCTGGCCGCGATCGGGACCGGTTCCTGCCACCTGATACCGGATGGAGAGCAGCCGGATGGAGTGCAGCCGGATGGAGTGCAGCCGGATGGAGTGCAGCCGGATGCAGCACAGCATGAGGCGCGGGATGGAAAGATCAGTGAAGCCATCAACGCCCCCGCGACGAGGGCCGTCTGCGGCGCCCGGCTTCGGATCCTGTTCACGACATCAACCTCATTCCGGTGAGGGCACCGGTCGATCGGGAGCACTCCCCTGTTTGAGACGTTCCCGGCGTCCCGGTGGTTCACCACCTGCCGCTTGAACAGATATCCTTCACCGCTCCTTCACGAAGCGGTAGCAGACGATGACGGGGATACCGTCCCCGAGTTCGTCCCGCACCCAGACCCCGCGGTCGGTGAAGGCATCGGGGCGCAGCGGCAGCGTCTGCCGGAAGAGCCACACTCCTTCACGGTTGAAGACGTTCCAGACATACGACCCCGCCTCTTCGGGAATGGGTTCGTATGTCATCACCCAGAGCCGACCGTCGCTGCCCCACTCCATCGCCCCGATGAAGGGAAGACGGGCCGGGAAACTGAGCCCCCGGCGTGCCTCCGCCTCCAGGCCGGCATCAACGAAGAAATGAACCCGCCACTCCCGCAGTTCCCGCGTTACCGGCCGGGATTTGATCGGCAGCAGCGTCGCCCAGGTCTCGCCGCTCCAAGGATCCAGGAATCCGATCCGGTACTCCCCCGGCCACCAGATCGCCACCGGCTGATCGGGAGCAGTGGCGACGGTGGGACCCTGGCGAGTGAAGGGGGCCATCACGGTCCGCGATCCGACCTGCTGGGTCGGATAGCTGAGGACGGTATCCAGGAGTGCCGGGTTGGGCTCGAGTTCCGATGTCAGGGTAAAGATCTTCAGGTACGAGGTATAACTGTCGGGGCGGATCGCCGTCTGCTGCCGTATGATGAGCAGGCGCCGGTTCCCGGTTCCTCCGTACGGGACCGGACGGGTGGACGAACTCAGATCGGCGAGCAGCTCGGAGCTGCGGTACTCTCCCGCCGCACTGAAGACAGTCAGCCGGTGGAGCGACTGATCCCAGGCAAGGATATCTCCCTCGTGAAGAACGGCCTGGAGACCGCCCCGGCTGAACTCCCCCGGTCCCTGGCCGGGGCCTCCGCAGGTGCCGAGATGGCCACCATCGGACGCGAAGAGATGGATGATGTGCGCCCTCGCGTCGAGGATGTACACGGTTCCGTCGGCCCCCTCGCCGACAAACCAGGGCTGGGTCAGCAGGTAGGTGTCGGGTCCCTGGTCGGTGCCGAAGACACGATCGGTTTCGAGCCGGTATGGATCGGTCTCGGGGGGAACGGCCGAACGGTAGGTGCGGATTCGCACTCCGTCCTCGATCCATTCGACGTAGCCCGCCCCCGCGCCTCCGGCACAGGAGACGAGCGACATAAGGAGGAGGAGGAGGAGGAGGAGGAGGGGAAAGACAATGACAACGAGCATCCGGAAGCTGGCAGCCGATCCGAACGAGTGGGCGGGCGATCCGATCGGGAAGGCTGTCATCGGGCGCACGTCCATACCAAACCTCGTTCGATAAAACTGGCGTTGGATACCGGACCGGCCCCTCTCCCGATCTCCCGACCAGTGTACCACACCCCGGACCGGCCGCGACACCGCAAAGGATCGGAGCCTCCTGCGGGAACTCCTGTGCTGAGATGTCTGTATCGTGTGAGTGGCGGAGTGATGGGATCCGGCCCAGTGCCCTGTCACGCAACACCTGTCGTATTCGAACGGCGC
>CAYSYY010000081.1:0-10487 GCA_964435265.1 uncultured Gemmatimonadota bacterium | reverse complement strand
GACCGGCCTCGGCCTGGCCACCGTGTACGGTATCGTCAAACAGAGCGGCGGATCGATTGAACTCGAGAGTACGCCCAGCCGGGGATCGTCCTTCACCATCTACCTGCCGAAATCGGAAGAAGCGCCTGAGATGTGGGCGCACGAGGTCGGTCGTCCCGAACTCCCCTGGGGGACTGAGACCATCCTGGTGGTCGAGGACGAGGACGCGGTACGGGCCTTCGCCGCCGAAACGCTCGGCGAACTCGGGTACACCGTTCACGATTTCGCCGCTCCGAACCGGGCTCTGGAGTTCTGCCGCACCGGCGGAGTGGCCATCGATCTTATCCTCACCGATGTGGTGATGCCCGGTTCGAGCGGGACCGAACTGGTCCGGGAGATCCAGGTCCTGCGCCCAGACACTCCCGTCCTGTTCATGAGCGGGTACACCGATGACCACATCGTGCACCACGGCATCCTCAACGAGGGAGTCGAGTTCCTCCCCAAACCGTTCACCCCGCACGAACTGGCGACGCGGGTCCGGGAGCTCCTCGACGACTGACGACCCGGTTCTACATTTTCACTGGTATCGGGGCGTCGGCGCATTCCATACCTCACCGCCGTGACGGAGTAGCAGACGAAGCCCGAAGGCAATGAATGCTTGAACGTCGGGGGGGGTAGTACACTACAATACGGGTGGATCGGACTGGACCTGCTGGTCCGGAGTGGTTCCCGCATCGGGAGACCGGATGTGAAGAGACCGTCGTACTTCATCCGGCTGGTAGCCGTCAGCCTGCTGGTGTGCTATACCTCGATCACCACCCTGGCCGATCTCTTCCACAACCATCATGATCTCGTACAGCGCGACGACTGCCCCGCCTGCCTCTGGGCGCAGATGAGCCAGGATTACCACCCTGACGACACGCTCACCACCCAGACTCTTATCCTCACCATGGTCGTGGGACATCTGCCCGCGCCTCTGGAGAGCACGATCATCGTCAGCGGGGACTTCATCACCGGCACCCAGCCCCGGGCTCCCCCCACCCCACCACTCACCACCTTTTAGAAAACACGACAGATTATCCGCCGGACCGGTCCCAGCGGGATCGTCCGGCACCGCCGCTCCGCCGGCCATGCTCCTGGCGCAGGCACCCCGCGCAGGTCGTGCCCGGTCCGGTACGGCGGCATAAGACATAAGGAGGAGAGCATGCCGCGCATCCGGTATGTCTCGATCACTGCCCTCGGGCTGCTCCTGGCTTATCCGGTCGGGCTGCGGGCCCAGAGCCATTCCCCGGCGCTGTCCGCCACGGTGGATACGGTGGCGACAGTCTCCGACTCCCTGCGGGTCCGGATCGCCGACCTGGAAGGGCGCCTGGCCCGGCTCGAAGAGACCATCGGCCGACAGCAGGAGGAAGCCCGGCAGCAGAGCCTGCGCGAACGCGCCCAGCAGCGGGCGGCGGGGGGAGAAGAGGCGGAGGCCGATCCCCGATCGGTGAAGTTCTATGGCTCGCAGCGCCAGATCAACCAGCTCAATCCCGAGATCAGCATGACCGGCGATTTCATCGGCTGTATCAGGTCGCCGAAAACCCCTGCCGCAAGCGTGGTGATGAATCCCGACTGGACGGGTATGGATTACACCGACAACATCGGCTTCCTGCCGACCGGGAACAGCTTCTACCTGCGGGCGGCGGAACTGAACGTGGTCGCCCCCCTCGATCCCTTCACCCGGGGCAAGTTCTTCTTCGAGGTCCCCGGCGACGGTCACCTGGCGGTGGACGAGGCATACATGCAGTGGGTCTCGGCCGCCAACCTGAAGGTGGGGTACTTCCGGAACCAGTTCGGACAGCTCAACCGCTGGCACGAGCACGGCCTGCCCCAGATGGACCGCCCGCAGGTGCTGACAACCTTCTTCAACCAGGACGGGCTCGAGGGGCTGGGCGCTTCGGTCTCCTACGTACTCGGCCGGCTGTGGTCGGACGTGAACGAGATCACCGCGGAATATGTCTCCGGCGGGGACGGGGTGAGCTTCACCCAGGCGGGCACCCGGGACCACGTGGTCGTGGCCCGGCTCAAGAACTACTACGACCTCTCCACCGACACCTACTTCGAGGTCGGATTGAGCGGCGCGCACGGCTATAACGATGCGGCCGGCGACTACGCCACCACCATCGGGGGGGTGGATCTGAACTACCGCTGGCTCCCGGCCAGCCGCAGTCACTACCGCTCGCTGGAGATACGGGCCGAGGCGCTCCTGAGCAAGCGGGAGACACCCACCGGTACGGTCACGGCCTGGGGTGCCTACCTCTCGGCCCAGCAGCGGTTCGGTGCCCGCCTCCTGGGCAGCGTGCGCCTCGACTACACCCAGCTGCCCTGGGATGCAAGCGAGACCATGAAGGGCATCGCGGCGACCCTGGATTTCTGGCAGAGCGAGTTCGTCTTCTTCCGCCTCCAGGTCGACTACACCACCATGACTTTTGCCGATGACATGAGCCGCGTGATCCTGCAGACGGTGTGGTCGATGGGGCCGCACAAGCACGAAGCATACTAGAGGAGGTTCGATCATGAAACGCGTCACACTCTGTGCGGCGGCCGTGCTGGTGCTCCTGGGAGTACCCGGAGCCGGCCAGTCCCGGGGGCCGGTGAAGGTGGTCGGCAGCGTGCCCGACTTCGCGGCGCTGGCGAAGGAGATCGGGGGTGATCTGGTCGAGACCTCCTTTATCGCCCAGGGCAACCAGGATCCCCACTTCGTTCCCCCCAAACCGAGCTACGCCCTGTTGCTGAGCGAGGCCGATCTCTTCGTCCAGACGGGCATCGATCTGGAGATGTGGGCCCCGCCGCTTCTGGACAAGGCCCGTAATCCCAACATCATGGAGGGTGCCATCGGCTACGTGGCGGTCCTCTCGGGGGTGGACCTGATCGATCTGCCCACCCACGGGATCGACCGGTCGGCCGGCGATATCCACGTTTTCGGCAATCCGCACATCCAGACCTGCCCGGTGCGCATGCGCCTGGTGGGCAACAACATCAAGATCGGGCTGCAGAAGGTGGACCCGGCGCACTCCGATGCCTACGAGCAGGGTTACCAGGATTTCCTGGCGCGCTGGGACCGGGCGCTGTTCGGCGAGGAACTCGTCGAGATCCTGGGCGGCGATCTGATGACCGATCTGGTCATCTCGGGCAACTTCTTCAGCTTCCTCGAGAGCGAGGAGTACGACGGCGGCCGGCTGATCGACCGGCTGGGCGGCTGGTACGCCCGGGCGGCCCCCCTGCGGGGGATGAAGATCATCGCCTACCACAAGAACTGGTCGTACTTCGCCCGCGCCTTCGGCATGGAGATCATCGACTTCGTGGAACCCAAACCGGGTATCCCCCCGACGGCGCGCCACGTGAAGAAGATCATCGATGAGATCAACGACTACGACATCAGGCTGATGCTGGTGGCCAGCTACTTCGAGCGGAACACCCCGGCCAAGATCGAGAGCCGGACGGGAGTGAAGGCTATCTTCCTGCCCATCTCGGTCACCGGCGAACCGGGAGTCGACACCCTCTTCCAGCTCTACGACTACTGGCTCGACACGATCCTCGCCGAACTGGGCGAAACGGGCTGAGGGCCGCACGGAAGGAGTTACTTCACATGGGCGAGATCATCGCATTCCTCTTCCCCCCCTTCGTGGCCACCCTGGCCATCGTGGCGATCCACGTCTATCTCGGCATCCACGTGATCGAGCGGGAGATCATCTTCGTCGACCTGGCTCTGGCCCAGATCGCCGCGCTGGGCACGATCGTCTCATTTGCGATCGAGCCGGGCGGCCCGGTCGGGCACATCTACACCTGGTCGATCCTCTTCGTGATCATCGGATCGGCCATCTTCTCAGTCACCCGGGCCCGGAAACAGAAGATCCCCCAGGAGGCGATCATCGGCATCGCGTACGTGATCGCCACCGCAGCCTCGATCCTGGTGGCCGATCAGACCGCCGGCGGCGCCGAGCACATCAAGGAAACCCTCATGGGGGCCATCCTCTGGGTGAACTGGGGGACGATCGTACCGCTGACGGTCCTCTACCTCGTGGTCGGCGGGCTCCACTGGGTCCTGCGCGGACGCTTCATGGCCCTGACCGGGGAGTACCGCACCGGCGTGTTCTCGAAGGCCGACCGCTGGATGGACTTCCTCTTCTACCTCACCTTCGGACTGGTGATCGTCTTCAGCGTGAAGGTGGCCGGCGTCCTGCTGGTCTTCAGCTTCCTGGTCGTGCCGACCGCGATCTCGGCCCTCTTCGCCACCAGCTGGAAAACCCGGCTGCTGATCGGCTGGGGAGTTGGGATCGTGGTGACCATGCTGGGATTGCTGCTCTCCTGGATGATCGACATCCCCTGCGGCCCCATCATCGTCATCCTGCTGGGGCTCTTCCTGGTGCTGGCGGGAGCGGTGCGCAAATTCATCCTGAAACCGCCGGCACCGCCGGCAGCTGAGCCGGCAGCCGGTTCCTGATACTTGAAAACCGGTGCGCCGTCCGCACGGACGGCGCACCGGTAACCGTGGGGATCGACCGGCCGTTCGGCGATCGGCTCCCTCGCCTCAGAGTTCGAGCTGCTCCTCCACCAGCGGGATGAACTTGTCATAGGGGAGCGCCTGCCAGCTCTCGGCCGTCAGCGCTCCCTCGCTGCGCGATATGAGCGAGACCTTGTGCGCCATCTCCTCCCCGGGCGCCTCGTAGATATCCATGAAATCGTACGGCCCCAGAATGGCGTAGTGGGCGATCCAGGTGACCTCGGGGCACAGCGTCCGGACCTTCTCGATCCAGGAGCGTCCCACGGCGCGCCGGCCGCGCGGATCGCGCATGGCATCGGGACCCAGCTTGGTCATGAGAACGTAGGTCGGCATGGTCACCACCTCCGGCTACAGGATGCGGGAGATTCTGTCACCAGACATTACAGTACCTGAGGCGGCAGGGCGATTCAACCGGACCGCGGGGCCAGCCCGATCCGGGCGGCGCCGGCCCCGGCGGGACCGCTCTCAGAAGAACCGGCGCAGGCCGGCCCGCCGGGCCGTCTCGAGGGCCTCTTCGTATTCCGACCGGTGCAGCGGCCGGTCGATCCCGGGATGCTCGAAGGCCCGGAAGAGAGGGCGGTACTGGGCCATGACGTTCACGGCCGTATCGGGCGAGATCTCGTCCCCGCCTGATCACCGGGCAGGACCAGATGCCGCACCAGCAGGCCGCGCCGGGCCACCCCGGCGGCATCGAGCACCAGGTCGCCGGTCTGGCGGTGCATCTCCGTCAGGGCGGCCCGGGCGACCTCGGGATAATCGGGGGCGCCGGAGAGCCGGTCCGCGACTTCCCCCGAGGCGTATTTGAAATCGGGCATGTAGATATCCACGATCCCCTCGAGCCGGCGCAGGGTATCGAGGCTGTCGTAGCCACCCGTGTTGTAGACGAGCGGCAGGGTGAGCCCCTCACCGGCGGCGATATCGAGGGCGGCGAGTACCTGAGGCACGATGTGCGACGGCGTGACCAGATTGATATTGTGGCAGCCGGTGTCCTGCAGCTGCAGCATGATCCCGGCCAGTTCCCGGGCCGTGACCGTCCGTCCCGCCCGACCGTGGCTGATGTCTGAATTCTGGCAGAAGGAGCAGAGCAGGTTGCAGCCGGAGAAGAAGATCGTGCCGCTCCCCCGCCGGCCGGAGATCGGCGCTTCTTCCCCGAAATGGGGACCGGCACTGGCCACCACCGCCCGATCGCCGATCCCGCACACTCCATCCGCACCGCTCCGGCGGTCGCTGCCGCACCTTCGCGGGCAGAGCGTGCAGGCGGCCAGCCGGGCCTCGAGCTCCCGGGCGCGACAGGCGAGTTCGCCGGTCTGGTGCAGAGCGAGATAGGCGGGCCAGGCTGATGTCGACATGGACGGGCAACCTCCGGGAGCCGATGCCGCTGGACGATTCTCCGACCGCCTTCTAAGCTATCCGACGTACCTGGAACCGGCCACGGAGAAGAGACCCGAGCCCGAACGAGCCATGAAACTCTCCAAGAAAGGCGTCTACGCTCTGCGGGTGCTCCGGCACCTGGCGGCCGCCTACGGCGGGAGCCCGGTGTCGGCGGCGACCCTGGCCGAGAAGGAAGAGGTGCCGCGCAAGTACCTGGAGACCGTACTGGCCACCCTGCGCACGCGCGGCATCCTGGTGAGCGAACGCGGGAAGGAGGGCGGCTACTCCCTGCGCCTGCCCCCCGAGAAGATCAGCCTCGGCGACATCATCCGGGCGGTGGACGGTCCCCTCGCCCCCCTGCCCTGCGCCAGCCGGACGGCGCCGATCGAGGCCTGCGACTGCCCCTACGATCTGGAAACCTGCTGGCTGCGCGCCCTCATGCTGCGGGTGCGCGACAACATCTCCGCGGTGCTCGATCAGGAGACCCTGGCCCAGATGGCCGAGGAGGCGGGCGAGCTCGACTGAACGACTTCCCCCGATATTCTGTTCTTTTTTCCGCTTGATACAGGTTCCGACCGATTTTAATATCCCTGCACCACAGTAGGAATTAAGTAGTATCAATGGGGCCCTCCGGCCGCCGGGAAAGGTCGTAATCAATGCCCGATCCACGCCTGCTGCAGCGCATCTGGACCGTCTGCCTCGTTCTCGTCGGGATCGCTCTGATCGTTCTCACCCTGACCGAGGATTTCTCACTGGCCGCGAAACTCGGACGGGGCCCGGCGCTGATCCTCGCACTCGCCACGATGGCCTTTTTCTGCGAGTACGTGGACTCCTCGATCGGTATGGGCTACGGCACCACCCTGACCCCGATCCTGTTGATCATGGGCTTCACCCCGCTCGAGATCGTTCCGGCGGTGCTCTTCTCCGAACTCATCTCCGGTATCTCCGCCGGCCTGCTGCATCATCGGATCGGGAACGTGGACCTGTCCCGCGGCACCCGGGCCCGGCGCATCACCACCATCCTCTCCCTCTGTTCGGTCGCCGGCGCGGTGGCCGCGGTCGCAATCGCGGTCAACCTGCCGAAGAACCTGGTGAAGCTCTACATCGGGATCATGATCGTGGGGATCGGCGTGTTCATCCTCGTCGGACGCCACGTCATGGGAGGCTTCTCCTGGTCGAAGATCGTCGGGCTCGGAACCCTCGCGGCCTTCAACAAGGGGATCTCCGGCGGCGGGTACGGACCGCTGGTGACGGGCGGGCAGGTGCTGGTGGGCGTACCGGAGAAGAACGCCGTGGGCATCACCTCATTCGCCGAAGGGGTGATGTGCCTGGTGGGACTGACGCTCTACATCGTACTCGAGGGCGCCCTGGCCTGGCACATGGCGCTTCCGCTCGCCGCCGGCGCCATCCTCTCGGTGCCGGCTGCGACCTGGACGGTGAAGATCCTGCCCGAGAAGCTCCTGCGGCAGTCGATCGGGTACGCCACCCTCTTCCTGGGGGCGCTCACCCTCATCAAGGTCATGTGAGTCGGGGCGGAGACCTGCCCTGTGGCTCACGCGATCATGCCGGCCGGTCGCGGCACCGGCCGGTGACGACAGACCGGCGACTGGACGATCCGTTGGCGAAGCCTTCACGCCGGAGCCGCCTCGACCTCCATCAGGAAGACGGGACGCTCGTCTCCGTCCCGGCGGCCGAGCACGCCGGCGGCTCCGCTCCGGCTCCGGCCGACGAGCAGATCGATCTCCTCCCCCTCGAAGACCTCACTGAGGTAGGCGATCTGCAGGGTCCGCACCGTGCCCCCCCACCCGGTGCTCCGGCGCACCGCGTCCATCCCCCAGCGGACGTATTCGGTGTTGTTCACATGTCCGTTCAGGTCGATCGCACTGTACGGCACCGTGATCCGGCCGACCGGATCGTACGCTGCGAGCGGGTTGAGCCGCTCCATCCCGGGTATGAGGCGATCCCCCGTTCCGGAGAGATCGAAGCCGCACTCCTGGAGCGGGCGGGGCCGGTTCCCCGTCCTGTCCAGGATCATCCACTCGCTCCCCGCCCGGAACAGCTCCCGCCCCCTTGCGTCCCGTCCCCGGAACTCGCGGAAGGCCCGGAGCCCGTCGTGACCGCTGGGCCAGGTACCCAGGGCGACTTTCTCCTGCCATCGGGGGGAGTACGCGATCTCCAGGCGGAGGTTCACCAGCACCCAGAAACCGTCGATGGCGAGCAGTTCGCGGTACCCCCAGCCCCGTTCCTCGGCATGGGCCGCCGCCAGCTCCTGGAGATGCTGCAGCAGCGCGGCCGCCCGGATCGTTCCGTCCGCCTGGCATTCGTATGAGCGGACGATGAAGTTCTCGCTCCTCTCGCGCATCGGCCGTCCTTCCCGGCGTCGCCTGACCATCCCGTACGATCGGGAGTCATACCACTCTACCGGATGGTAACAGGCTCCGCCGGAGCTCAGTACACCAATCCGCACTGACGCTTCCGTCCGATCCCCCGCCCTGCGATCGGACGGCCCGAGACAGCGGGCTGGCGCATCCCTCCTCCGCCCGCTACTGTCTGGGAGATCGCGGCCGGCGGACGCACCCGGCCGGCAGACCGACCATCGGGAGGCAGGAGTGACACGGAACGACGATCTCATACGCGGGCGGCCGCTCTGGATCGCGACCGAGGATTTCCCCCCCAAGCTCGGCGGGCTCGCGCGCTGGAGCGGGAACGCCGCCCGGGCTCTAGCCTCTCACGGAGCCCGGGTCTCGGTGCTGGTCAAGAGAGCCGACCCGGCCCTCGATGAGGATTCGGGGTGGACCGTGATCGGCGTCCGGGGACCCGATTTCCCCCGCTGGCGGCGTTTCCATTTCCGCCGCGCCGGTCGGCGGCTGGTCCGGGCCGCCGGCCCCCCCGATCTCATCATCGCCTCGACCTGGCATGTCGGCGAAGCGTTCGCGGGGAGGTGGCGGCCGGCGCCGCTTACCATCGCGATCCACGGTCTGGAGGTTTTCCGCAGCTGGCCGGAGCGGATGCGCCGACGGATGGTGCGGACCCTCGGCGCGGCCGATCGGCTGGTCGCCGCCAGCACCTATACCGCCGAGCGCGTCCGGACTCTCTGTCCGGGGAGCGCCGTCGCGACCGGCCTGAACGGCGTGGACCTCTCGGTCTTCTCCGACCGGGGGGACCGCACCCCGAAGGAGTACCCCCTGCAGCTGCTATCGGCCGGACGCCTGGTGGAGCGCAAACGCTTCGATCTCGTCATCGCGGTGCTGGCCGCCGCGCGGGAGCGGGAGCTCGACGCCGGCCTCTGGATCGTGGGCACCGGTCCGCTCCGGGACGAGCTGCAGCACCTGGCCGCCGCCCGCGGGGTGGGCGATCGGGTCAGGTTCCTCGGCGGGCGCGGCGACCGTGAGCTGGCCGCCCTCTACCGTTCCGCCGACCTCTTCGTCTCCCCCTGCGCGTCCGATCTCGAGACGGGGGATGTCGAGGGATTCGGCCTCACCTTCATCGAAGCGGCGGCCTGCGGCACGCCGGCCGCGGCGCTGGCCG
This sequence comes from uncultured Gemmatimonadota bacterium, assembly GCA_964435265.1. Lineage (GTDB taxonomy): Bacteria > Blakebacterota > Blakebacteria > Blakebacterales > Blakebacteraceae > CAYSYY01. The sequence goes on along the minus strand of CAYSYY010000081.1, from coordinate 1,063 downwards.
AGGGGGGGGTGACCGACGCCGTGGAGGACGGTGTGTCGGGCATCCTCACCACCCGCGCGCAGTACGTTGCGAGAACCGTCGAGCTCCTGACCGATCCGGTGCGCCTGGCCGACCTGGGTCGGCGGGCGCGGGAGCGGACGGTCGGCCGCTTCGATCTCCGTGACGTGGTCGGGAGCCTGCTGCCGTCGACCTTGCGGGCATACACCGACGACGACGCCGAACCGGCTGAAGGCGGCGAGGAGGGAATCCGGGATCGTTAGTATCCCGGGATTGTATATTTCGGCGCATGTCTGAACCGGAGCGCGCGACAAAGTGTCATGTCACGTGACAGGGCACTGATATGGAGGCCGGACGCATGAGAATGTTGAAGACGATCGCGAAGGAAGCGGTTCTCTCCCTGGCGGATCTGACGCGGATCGAGGAGATCATCCATTCCCACGGCAATTTCGAACGGGAGGTGATCCGGGAGGCCATCGACTGGTTCTGCACCCGTCAGGGGATCGATGCCTACTATTTCAGGACCACCCCCGTTGAGACGATCGCCGCGCACATCGAAGGGTTGCGGGCCGCCTCGATCATCACCAGCATCCGGGCCGGTGAAGAGCGGGTCGGGATCGACATCAGCACCGAACTGCCGACCGAGGCGGTCTACCTGATCGACGATGATCACACCCGGGCCCGCGACCTGGAACGCCGGATCGAAGCGACCTACCCCCTGCACCGCCTCCAGTCGTACCGCACCCCGGGGACCGCCTTCGGGGTGGCGTGGCTACGGATGTACATCGTCATAAAACCCCGCCTCCCCGAGGGGCTGGTCTGCTCCACCGATGACGACATCGAGAGCATCGCCTGCCGCACCTTCCTCGAGACCACCACCCGCGAGACATACCGGCGCTACCAGCGGGCGATCACCCGCACCTGCGGGTGGGAACACCCGCTGATCGAGCTCTCCCGGAAGAAGGACACCGACGAGCTGCGCATCATGATCGTGGTGAACTCCGATTCCAGCTCGCGCTTCTTCTCCAACATCTCCGATGTGCTCAATTCCTACGGTCTGGTCTCG
>CAYSYY010000080.1:0-10586 GCA_964435265.1 uncultured Gemmatimonadota bacterium | reverse complement strand
GGCCCGAGCCTGGGCCCGCACTTCCCGCTCCAGGATCTGCAGTTCGAGGCGCTGCTGGGCCAGCCCGATCTCAGCCAGGGTGTAGGAGTACTCGGCCCGTTCGATCTCGTCCTTGGCGATGATGCCGTCGGCGTAGTTCTGCCGCTTGGTCTCGAGCTGCCGCCACTGCTCCGCCTGATCCATCTCGGCCCGGGTGACCGAGGCCCGCTTGCCGGAAAGCTGCAGGGCTTTATTGGGATCGGGTTCGATGACGGCGAGCAGCTCCCCCTCCACCGTCGTCTGCCCCACATCGGCGAGCAGCCGGATGATCCGTCCGGCGACCTGCGATTTCACCTCGATCAGCCGGTCCATCTCGATGGTGCCGCTTTCGGCCAGCCGCCGCACGATGTCACCCCGGGTGACGGTGAGCGGTTCGATCACCTGCTCGGAGCTGTCGCGCCCGCGGGCGGCGTTGACGGCGACGATCACGATGACCACCACGATCGCCAGGATGATCCAGCTTTTCTTCCTGCGTTTCTTCGGCATCAGCTGTCCTCTGCGGATCGGGGTCGTATCGGCCGGCCGTTCTCCATGATACGCCCGGCGGTATGCTTCCGTTACATCGCAACCAGGTCTACGACCTCCGGGAGTGACTTTATCACCCGACAGTCCACACCGGTACCGGCGTACGCATCGCCGGGATCGTACAGGATCCCTTCGATCCCCGCCCGGCGGGCCCCCACAATATCGGCACTGTAGTAATCACCGATGTGTACGATCTCGCCGGGGTCGAGTTCCAGAACCTGCAGGGCATACTGGAAGATCTCAGGATCGGGCTTGCTGCTTCCCACCTCTTCGGAGTCCACCAGCAGGTCGAAGTACCCCTGCCACTTCTGATACGCCACCATTTCCTGCAGCCGCCCGTCGTTGTTGGAGACACACACCACCCGCAGAGGCGAATCGGCCAGCGCGGCCAGCGTGCTGCCGGCTCCGGGTACCGGTTCGGTCCAGAGCCCGACCCCCCGCCGGTGCTCGGCCAGCAGCTGCAGCAGCACTTCTCTCAGGGCGCTCACCGGCACCCCGAGGTCGGAGAAGAAGCGGCCGTAGTAGGTCTGCCACATACCTTCGTCGAGCCCGCCGTCCAGGACCAGGTCGTCGAACCAGGGGCGCAGGGCCGCCTCGACGCCCTCGATCGCGGTCCGATCCACCCGCACTCCCGCCCCGCGTACGATCGAGACATAGAAATCGTAGCGGGGCAGCAGCAGGGTGTGCCCCAGATCGAATGAAACCGCGCGGATCGCCATGCCTGCCTCGTGCCAGGTGCCCTGTCACAACCTTCCCGGGGAAGGTACCGATTGCTGCAAGGTAACCGGATCGGGAACGGCGGCCAGCGGTAATCCGCCTCCGCCCGTGGCGCCGGCGACGGCTCCGGAGCGGTCCTTCCGATTCGGCTTTGGCCTGACGGCCCGCCGGTGTGATCTTGTCGTCTGATACAGGGGATGAGGAGGACGCGGCATGACCGCAGGCACGGACAGAAGCAGCTCACCCGGCTTCCGGCCCGACCCGCTCCGGCTCCGCTCGATCGCCACCGACGCGGCCCGGGCCTGCGGGGCCTACCTGCTCGAGGCCTACCTCGCTCCGCGCGGTGCCTACAAAGAGAAATCCCCCGGCGATCTGGTTTCGGAAGTTGATCTGAACTCGCAGCAGCTGGCCCGTTCGATCCTGCTGCAGCGCTGTCCCGGGGCCAGGTTCTTCGGCGAAGAGGACGCTGACACCCGCTCGATGAGGAGCGACGACGATGTGGTCCTCTGGATCGTGGATCCGCTCGACGGCACCGCCAACTTCGTGCACCGCTTCCCGGTTTTCTCCGTTTCGATCGCGGCCGCCGCCGGTTCGTCACTGCTGGCCGGGGTGGTCTACAACCCGGTCTCGGGGGAACTCTTCACCGCCGCATCCGGTCACGGTGCGCGGCTGAACTCCGAGCCGGTGGCCGTCTCCTCCGAAGAGGACCTGCTGCGCTCGCTGCTCGCCACCGGCTGGCCGTTCAAGCGCAAGGAGTGCCTGTCACGGTACCTCGAGGTCTTCCAGCGCATCTTCTGGGCCAGCCAGGGCATCCGACGTACCGGGAGCGCCGCGCTCGACCTCTGTTCGGTGGCCTGCGGACGCCTCGAAGGATTCTGGGAATACGGTCTGGGGCTCTGGGATATCGCCGCCGGCGCCCTGATCGTGCGCGAGGCGGGCGGTCGGGTCAGCGATTTCTGCGGACGGGACGGGTGGTGGGAATCAGGTGATATCGTGGCCTCGAACGGCCGCGTCCACCAGGCGCTGCTCTCCGCGGCCGATACTCCGGCGGGGCTCCTCGATCTGGAGGGATGAGATCAGCTACCCTCCCCGGGCTCGCTCTCGGCCTTCTTCTTCTCTTCCTCGATCTCCTCGGCTTCCGCCTCACGAAGCCCCTTCTTGAATTCCTTGATCCCGATCCCCATCCCCCGGGCCAGCTCGGGGATCTTCTTGGCTCCGAAGAGGAAGACGAGGATACCTACCAGGATGAGGATCTCCACGGGTCCCAGTCGACCGAACACGGTTCCTCCTTCCGGACGGCACCGGCGCACGCCCAGTGATCACAACGGTCTGCAATCCCGCACGTTACGCGCGCGCCGTGACGCTGTCAACGCCCGGCGTGTGCCCCCTCCGACCCCCCGGCCACGGCTCCGGTGAAGATTTTCTTTGCAGGCGGGGGAACGGCGGTCCATTTTTCGCAGACTCGGACCGTGACGAAGAAGCTGGACATCGGGCAGAACGACGCCGGCCAACGGGTCGACGCCTTCCTGCGTAAACTCATCCCGGATGCACCGTACGGTCTCATCCAGAAGATGATCCGGACCCGGGGCATTCTCGTGGACGGAAGGGAAGCGCGTCCTTCCGACCGTCTCGAGCCGGGGATGACGGTCGAGATCACCGACCGCCGGGCGGAGGCGACGATCCGCTCTTTCAAGGAGCAGGGTATGCTGAACATTATCCGGCCGGTCACCGATGAGCTGGAGATCCTCTTCGAGGACGAGCACATCCTCGCCATCAACAAACCGGCCGGGCTCCCCTCGCACGGAGGATCGGGCGCCAAGGGCGACAGCGCGCTCTCACGCGCCTGGAACCACCTCGGCACCGTCGGCCGCGGCCATACCTTCCGCCCCGCCCTGCCGCATCGTCTTGACGCCGGCACCTCGGGAGTTCTGCTGGTGGCCAAGACGGCCGACGCCCTGCGTGAACTCACCGCCCAGTTCCGGAACCGGGAGGTACAGAAACAGTACCTCGCCCTGGTCTCAGGCGTCATCCAGGCCCGCGCCGGCATCATCCGGCATCCGCTGCGCCGGGTCGAGGCCCAGGCGGCCGATATGCCGAAGGTCGTGGTGGCGAAGCGGCGCGGTCAGAGCGCCGAGAGCGAGTACGAGGTCAAGGAGACCTTCGAGATCGCCTCGCTGCTGCAGATCATCCTGCACACCCACCAGATCCGGGCCCACTTCTCCGCCATCGGGCACCCCATGGTCGGCGATGAACGCTACGGTTTCAGTGCCGTCAACAAGGCCTTCCGCGACCGGTTCGGTCTGGACCATCCATTCCTGCACGCCGAACGGCTCGTCGTCCAGCATCCGAAAAAGAAGAAGACCCTCGAGTTCGAGGCCGTGCTCCCGGAGGTACGCGAACAGCTGCTGCAGATCCTGCGTGACGGCTGGCGGCCGCCGAAGCTGCGCCGACCCCGCTGAGCAGGACCCACTCATACCGAAGGAGGTCCGCCGTGACCCGCCCCCTCCGCCTCACTCTCGCGGCCCTGCTGGTGATCGTCGTCCTGGCGGCGGCCACCCCCGTCGTGTACGCCCAGTACCCGCTCGCGCAGTCGAGCACGGTCCTGGCTTTCGACGGCTACCACGATTACGCCGCGACCCTTGCGTTCATGGACCATTACGCCGCCACCTATCCCGACATCGTCGAGAAGTTCTGCATCGGCTCTTCGTATCTGGGAACCGAGGTGTGGGGGGTCATCATCACCAACAAGGCGACCGGCCCGCATCAGACCAAATCGGGCTACTGGGCGGACGGGAACCGGCACTCGGGCGAGGTGACCGGCGCCGAGGCGGTTCTCTATACGATCAAGTACCTCTGCGAGAATTACGGCACCGATCCGGTCGTAACCCGGATCGTCGACACCAAAGTCGCCTACCTGATACCGAAGATGAATCCCGACGGCTCCGATAACTACCTCCACACCCCCGAGGGGATCCGCTCGACGGTCCGTCCCTACGACCAGGACGGTGACGGTCAGGCCGATGAGGATCCGGCCGACGACCTGGACGGTGACGGCTACAGCCGGCAGATGCGCTGGCAGGATCCCGAGGGCCAGTACGTACTCGATCCCGCGGCCCCCGACGGCATGCGGCGGCGCCGTGAGGGCGACGCCGGCCCCTTCTACTCGATGGGATCTGAGGGGATCGACAACGACGGCGACGGGCGGATCAACGAGGACGGTACCGGCGGGCTCGATCTGCACCGCAACTTCCCCTTCAACTGGCGCGTCATGCCCCAGGACGACGCCACCGGGCGCGGCCGGACCCAGGGAGGGGCCGGGGAGTACCCGCTCTCGGAGCCCGAGGTGCGAAACATCGTCGTCTTCCTCATGCGGCACACCAACATCAACACCGTCGAGACCTACGATACAAGCGTGCCGATGCTGCTGCGGCCCCCCAGCATGGGGGACGACCGGCTGATGTTCCCCGAAGACGAGGCCTGGTACCTGGAGTACGACCGGATTGGTTCGGGCATCACCGGCTATGAGCGCACCGGGAACGTCTACCGCGACTACGGCGGCGGCAGTCCCCTCTTCGGGCACAGCCCCGACTTCGGTTACTTCGCCTACGGTTCGATGTGGTACGGGGATGAACTCTGGGTCAGCGGCCGGGTAGACACCGACGGCGACGGCCGGAGCACATCGGAAGAACAGGCCGCCTGGCGGGCCTCGCTCCCCGCGCCCTACTGCGACCAGCCGTGGACACCGGCCCGGCACCCGACCCTGGGGCGGGTGGAGGTGGGCGGGACCAACGGCAAATTCACCCGGCAGAACCCGCCCCCCTCGATGCTCATCGACGAGATCCACAAGAACGTGCTGTGGGCGGTGCGGAAAATGGAGTGGATGCCGCTGGCCCGGGTGGCCGAGACCCGGGTGGAGCGGGTGCCCGAGCTTGCCGACGTCTACCGGGTGACGGCCTGGTTCGTCAACGAAGGACGCCTCCCCACCGCCCTGGAGCAGGCCAAGCTGATCCACATCGTGTCAGAGGATTACGCCGAGATCCGGCTGCCCGAGGGGATGAGCCTGGTGGATGAGGCGGGGAACCCCCGCCGGGGCTCCTTCGGCCGTGGCGGCCGCGGCGGCGGGATGCCGGGGATGATGGGCATGGGCAGACCGGGCGCGGGCGGACCGGGAGCGGGCGGGCCGACCGTCAACCGCATCCAGATGGGCTGGCTCGACGGTTCGATGGATCAGGAGTACGCGCCGATGCGGCGGGTGATCTGGTACGTAAAGGCCGACGGCGCACAGGAACGCACGATCACCGTCGGCATCGGTTCGACCCGGGGCGGCGAGCACTTCGTCGACCTCGAGCTGCCGAGGCGCTGAGGGGAAAGGGTGGACCCACCGTTCCGGTCCGGGCTCGGCCGCACGGGCTGCCGCCTCGCCCCGCTCGTGCCGGCCTCGTGGTCGTTCGCCGGGCGGCGGGGCCCCTTCGGGGGCACCCTCACTCCCGATGATATCGAACGCTCCTTCCACGAGCTCGACCTCAACGCCTTCTTCGTCACCCCCGGGATGACGAACCTCGCCGAAGGGGTGCGCCGGCTCATCCGGGCGGGTCATCGTGACGGTATGGTCATCATCTCGGTCATGGGCCTGCCCACCCCCGGAGGGGTCCGGCGCTACCTCGACCGCTGTACCCGCAGTCTCGGAACCGACACCGTCGACCTCCTGCTCATGGGCTGGGTCCAGCACCGCTTCTTCCTGCGGCCGGCGGTGTGGGGGGCCCTGCAGCGGTTGAAGGAGGACGGGAGGATCCGCGGCGCCGGCTTCTCGACCCACGACCGGGGCCTCGGCACCCGGCTCATCCATGAACTCGATCCGGCCCCCGACGTGATCATGATCCGCTATAACACCGCCCACCGCGGCGCCGAGACGGAGATCTTCGATCTCCTCCCCGCCCCCCGTCCGGGCGTACTCGCCTATACCGCGACCCGGTGGGGCGAGCTGCTCGCCCCCCGGCCGGCCGAGGGGTTCCCCGAACCGATGTCGGCCGAGGAGTGCTACCGGTTCGCCCTGCAGCATCCGGCCGTGGATGCGGTGCTCTGCGGCGCCCGCAACTGGACCGAACTCTCCGCCGACGCCCGGGGGGTGCGGGCGGGTTCCCTGCCGGCGGAACGGTACCGGGAGATCATGCGTTTCGGGGACGCCGTGCACCGCCGGCCGGCGCGCCGCAGTTCGAGGTACATGTTCCGGCAGGGCTGACGGGGACGCTGCTCATCTAAACCGGGATGGCATGCCCCCTGAGAGACCTTGAGCCCGGCGCATCATCTCCCTACACTCTGACCCGATCGACACCCGCCCCCCGGTCCCTGCCGGGACCCGTGGAAGGATGCCATGCCGCCCAACCGGATCCGCCTCATCACCGGACTCGCCCGGGGAATCGCCGCCGCCTTCGGTCTGCTCTTCGCCGCCGGCGTCATAATGAAGGTCCTCGACTGGCAGGCCACCCGCGATGCCATGACCGCCTACAGCATCCTCGACGCCTTCCCCCCCGCTCTGCCCGCTGCCGGAGGCCTCAGCTTCGAGTTCTTCGTTGCCGTCACCCTGCTGCTCCCCCGCACCTGGCATCGCTGGGGGCTGCCGGCGGCGGCGGCTTTCCTGATCATCACCGGGGTGATGCTCGGGCTCGAGACGCTGGCGGGCGGCGGGGGTGGCGACTGCGGCTGCATCCCCTTCCTGCCGCGCGACATCAGCCTGCTCGCCGCCGCCCAGAACGGTGCCGAGGCTCTCTTCCTGGGTTCCCTCTGGCGGTATGTCGCAGCCGTGAAAGCGGAGGCGGCAGGGGGTGAACCGGCGGGCGGGAGCGGTTCGGTGGAACCGGCGGGAAATCTTACTCAGGCGCCTGTGCTTCCTGCAGATAGGTGAGTGAGGAGACCATCCCTCCGGCATCGAGACGGACCACCACCGGTACCCGCGTGATCCCCAGGAGCCGCCCTTCCTCCAGGGGGATCAGGGCCAGGCAGGCCGGAGTGCCGAGCAGTTCGCGCCAGGCCTCCATGAAGGCGGCCCGCGGGATCGCCTCGACCCGCAGTACCAGGAAGAGCATCTCCTCCGGCGGCGGATCGTCGCGGCCCGCCCCGGCCTCCCCCCGCCAGCCGGCCAGGATGGCCTGCATCTCGGCCGCGCAGATGTCGCAGGTGGGCGCCACCACCAGCAGCCGGGAACGCCCCGCCGTCAGGCTGTCCAGCCGGGCGGAAGCGCCGTCGGGCGTGCTGACCGTCACCGGGGGCACCGCCCGGCCCGGCCGCAGGGCGGGATGGGCGGCGGTGCGGGAATAAGCGAGCGCGCTGGTCGTCAGATAGGCCAGCAAACCCGCCAGGGTTAGCCATCTCCACAACCTGAGACGGGAACGGGAGGGGGAGTGAGACATGCGCAGGCCCCGTGGTACGGCGTGGATCCTGATCGGTCCGGGCCGATGGAAACAGCATAGCAGACGCCATGAGCCGGGGGAACCGTCTCCGCAACTGGAACCGTCCATCCCTTGAGCGGTCCCTCCAGGGAGAGTAGAATCAATATCTATTCTGGATCGGCAGCCCCGTCCTCTCCGGGAGGTGGTGGAGCGATGAGGTCGAACCGTCTGCATCTGCTGACCTGCGGTCTCGTGGCCGCCGGCTTGACGGTCCTGCCAGCCGCCGGCGGAACCGGGGGAGTCCCGGCTCACTCAACTCCCCAGCCTCGACGGGTGAGCTTCCGGATCCTCTTCACCGCCAACACCGAAGGGTACATCGAGCCGTGCGACTGCTCGCGCGGCCGGCTGGGCGGGCTCGATCGCCGCACCACCGCGATCGCCCAGAACCGGTCCGAGCAGATGCCCACCATCCTGATCGATTTCGGCAACCTCTTCGAGATCCCCACCAGCCGCCCGATGACCGAACTGGGCCGCCGTCAGGCCGCCTTCATCTCGGCCGAGATGGAGCGGATGGATTACGATTTCGTAGCCCTCGGGAATGAGGATCTCACCCTGGAACCGGCCTTCCTGGCCGAGTACCTGCCCGACCTCAAACACCCGCCGCTGCTGACCAACCGGGCCGCGGGAGTCGAGATCGGCGTGGAGACCGTCCCGCGGATCCGGCTCGATCTCGGCGGTCTGAAGGTCGACTTCTTCTGCATCGTGGAGCCCGACATGATCCCCGGGGAGGACGCGCCGGTGACACGCTGGGAAGAGGTGCTCGCCCAGGTGCTGGAGCAGTCGAGCCGGGGGTCCGATCCGGCCGACGTCCAGATCGTGATCGCCCACGTGCAGTTCGCGGTCGTGGACAAAATCCCCGCGTGGTATCCAGATATCGACATGCTCTTCCACGGGAACTGGCAGCTCCCCCGCCAGGCCTTCCGGATCGGGACCTGCGTGGCCATGAGCGCCGCCGGCAAGGGACAGATGCTGGGGCTCCTGGACGCCTCGGTCCTGCCGCGGGAGCGGCAGCAGGAGAACCGGCCGGTCTTCACCGGATTCCAGGGCCTGCACGTGGCCATGCCGCCTGAGGCCCCTTTCGACGCCGAAGTGCGGTCCCGCATGAATGAGTTCCGCCGCCAGCTCATCCGCGACGGCCTCATCCTCCCCTGAGGGCGCGCCGGGCGTCTGTCCTTCTCCGCTTGAATCCCATTCCCGGGTGGTGGGGGCTGCGGCTTCACGCGCGCCTGTGGAGAACCAGAGCGCGTTCCGACGCAGCCCCCACCTCCCGGTTCGAATCGGCAGCAGGATATCGTTCCCCGCCACCCCACGCTCACCGGCAGGAAACAGGAGTGCCTTCCGCCGCGGCTGCCGCTGCCCGGGCGGAACAAGGGGGGGGTGAGTCCGGGCGAGCCGGCTGCGGCTTCACGCGCGCCTGTGGAGAACCAGAGCGCGTTTGGCAGCGGGATACAACCCGGCCGAGCCGGCCACGGCTCCACGCACGCCTGTGAGATACCAGAGTGCGTTCCGCCGTGGCCGCCGCGGCCGGGTTCATGGGAGGTGAATCAACAAGGCACCACCCCTCCCTGAGTGAACGGAGCCCGGTGCCCGGGCGGGAGCGATCTCCGGTATCTCACGGGCGTGAGCGACAGCGCAGGGGCCGGGCTCCGTTTCGACCACCCCTCCTTATGGGCGCCAGGCCGCCAGGATGCTGTGGGCGTAGCGGGCCAACGCGTAATCGGCCGCGAGCATCGGGGCGGAGGCGGGCGGATCGGCCCGCCACTGCCGCTGCAGACGTGCGGTCGCGGTGAAGATCGAATCTTCGGCCGCGAAGATCACCGGCCAGAGCCCCCCGCCCCGGCCGTCGCGCAGTCGTCGGGTGTCAATGAAGCGGGCCAGCTCCCTCTCTCCGAAGATGATCCGCTTGATCCGCAGCGAAGCATCGCAGAGCGGGGCCGATGATGCGCCGTCGGCCTCGGGAGGCACTTCCCCGACCGGCCAGTACGGCACCGTGATCGCCGCCGCAGGCTGACCCAGCATGGTCCACATGGTGCTCAGACGGGCCGGCTCCCCCGGCGCCACTCCCTCAAAAACAGCGGCCGAAACCGAAGAGATACGGCAGATGGAGTATTGGGCTTCGACCCAGCCGGCCGGAGTGTTTTCGCTCCAGCGGCCCTCCCAGGGGAGGGTTATCGGAGCCCCGTCGGGATCGACCAGATCGCGCATCTGCAGGCGCAGGATCGAGCGCGGATTCAGCTCGCCGCGCCCGTGGAAATCCCGCACCAGTTCGGTCGTCCGGCGGAAACGTTCGATCCCGCCGGCGCCGCCGCCGTGTTCGGCAAAGTTGGTACGCAGGACATAGCCGTCGGGAGCGACGCGCGGATCGGCCGTATCGTAGAGCCAGTACGCGTTCCCGGCGGTCTCGATCATGACCGCCCGGCCGGTGGTGTCCATCACGGCCAGGTTGGCCTGGGTCGATCGACCCGTCCGGTTGGAGGTCTCGAGCAGTTCGATGAACTCGTCCACCGTGGCGCAGGTCCCCAGGGCCAGGTGCTGGATCGAGGAGTTGTTCAGTCCTCCCGCTGCCCCGGGAAGATCGCCTGCGACGGCGTTGAGGATGGCGAAACCCTTCTCGTTCACCCCCAGCAGGGTGCTCTGCCGGCTCACCCCGTCGATCGAGAGGAAGGCGTACTCTTCGCCATGGATCCAGTGGATCTCGTTGTTCTCATCGCTCCAGTCGCGGGTCTTCCAGATCATGGGGCGTCCGTCGGTGGTGGCCGTACCTGCGGCCGCCCCGATGGTACACTCCTCCGGCGGGCAGGGCGCGGAGCGGGGCACGAGAACGAGACCGGGCAGGAGAAGAGCCAGACCGGCGGTGAG
>CAYSYY010000079.1:0-10601 GCA_964435265.1 uncultured Gemmatimonadota bacterium | reverse complement strand
CTCGGCGGCGGCTCTGTTCCTGACCTCGCCCCGGGGGCGGGAACTGGCCCCCGGAGCGGCCGAAGCGCTCGATGCCTGGACCTGGTTCTGGACCGAGTACCTGCGTCCCGTGGCGCTCGATCTGCGCACCTGCGCCGCGGCACCCCCGGCCGGCGATACGCCGGCGAGCCTGGAGCTCGACGCCCGGCTCTTCCTGCTCGGACGCGAGATCTGGCGCACGAGCGGCACGGCCTGTTTCGAACGCTACCGGCGGGCCTGGCCGGTCGAGAGCCGCTTCGAGACCGCCGCGGCCGCCCTCGACACCCTCCGGCGGGTAATGCCGGGGCTCGACGGCTGGCCGGAACGGCTCTTCGATCCGCGCCGCGAGGAGCCGCCCCCGCCGTGAGGACCATCTTCCACGTGGACATGGACGCCTTCTACGTGTCGGTGGAGCGCCTGCGCAGGCCCGAGCTGACCGGTGTGCCGGTCGTCATCGGCGGGGCTCCCGAGAGCCGGGGAGTGGTGGCCGCGGCCTCCTATGAGGCCCGCCGCTTCGGCGTCCATTCGGCCCAGCCGATGGCCCGCGCCCTGCAGCTCTGTCCCGGGGCGGTCCGCCTGTCGCCGGATATGTCCGCCTACCTGGCCTGTTCCCGGCAGGTGGACGGGATCCTGGAGCGCTTCTCGCCGGTCCGGCAGAAGGTCTCGGTGGACGAAGCCTTCCTCGATATGACCGGCACCGAACGGCTGTGGGGACCGCCCGGGAAGGCCGCCCGGCGGCTCCAGGCAGCGATCGGGAGCGATCTCGGGCTGCCCTGTTCGGTCGGCGGAGGCGCCAACCGCCTCATCGCCAAGATCGCCTCGGGCCGGGCCAAGCCGGCGGGAATCCTCATCGTGGCTCCGGGTTCGGAACGGGCCTTCCTCGATCCCCTCCCGGTGGGGGTGATCCCGGGAGCCGGGCCGGTGGTGCAGAAGCGGCTGAGGGATATGGGAATCCGGACCATCGCGGAACTGCGGGGGGTCGATGAAGAACTTCTGAGGCGCACCTTCGGCAGCCATGGCCGCGAGCTGGCCGCGCGGGCCCGGGGGGAGGGTGAGATCGTTTTCCCCGATCGGGGCGCCCCGAAATCGATCAGCCGGGAGACGACCTTCGCCCGTGATATAGCGGAGCCCGCCGTTCTCCGCTCGGTTCTCTCCGACCTGCTCGACCGGGCGGCGGCCGCCCTGCGGGCCGAGGAACTGGTGGCCGGAGGAGTGGCGGTGAAGCTGCGCTACGCCGATTTCACCACCCCCTCGAAGAGTACCCTGCTCACCGCCCCGACCGATCTGGATACCGAGCTCAGGCCGGTGGCCGTCAGGCTGCTCGATTCCCTCTGGCGGGTCCGCCCGGCGCCGGTGCGGCTGCTGGGGGTCCGGCTCGAGAAGCTGGTGGCGCAGCGCCAGATCGGCCTTTTCTCGGCCGGGCACGACCGCTGGGAGAAGGCCATGGACGGCGTTGACCGGGTCCGGGAGCGGCACGGTCACCGAAGTCTGCGCTGGGGCCGGGAGCTGGCCGGGGACGGCGACCGGGCCGAAGGGGACGGCCTCGGTCAGGACCGGAAGCGCTGATCCCCGCCGCTCCCTTCAGAACCCGGCGACCTGCCACTTGTGCAGGGTACCCCTGATCAGATCCCGGATGAACGCCGTCACGCGGCGGAAGTACTCGTCGGCCTTCTCCTGGTCGAAGTCGGCGGGCAGGCCCTGCCCCGGCACATAGAGGGTGATGGCCGAGGGGCAGGGCACCGCCGCCGCCACCTCCTGCAGGACCGCCGTCTGCGAGCCGGCGCGAGGAGGGTTCCTGAGCCGCCACCCACCCGCCTCAGCGACCGCGGCCGGTCCCGATTTCGCGGTGGTGCCCGATCGGTCCATGAAGCAGAATGAACGCACGGCAGAGGTCTCGGAACGATCAGCGGGGAGGGTGCGATGGCGCCGGGCAGATCACGGGAACAGGAGCGCCGATCCTCGGCGGTCACGCTCTCCGACATGGAGGTCTTCATCTTCCCCGAACTCGTGTACGCGCTGCTGCTGGCCGACATCATGTCCCCCCGCATCTGGGCGTGGCGCGACGATCCCTGGTTCGCCGGCCTGGAGAAGATGAAACCGTACCGCCGGATCATGCGCCTGAAGCAGTTCATCATGGATCACTACGCCTTCAACCTCGATCTGGAGACTTGGGGACTCACACGCACCGCGAAAGAACTCGCCCGGTTCCGTGATTTCGTGGGCGAGGAGGAGCTGAGCCGCTCCAACGCGCTGTTCGGGTACGAGGGGGACCGCTACTACTTCGATATCGACATCCGAACCCACTTCGGCCTGGACCGGTACGATTCCGATATCATCCCCTACTGGAAGACCGAGACGGTCGAAGCGATGGATGCCTTCCGCCACAAGCCGAACTACGGCACCGGAGCGGGGGAGTGCGTCTCGCTGGCCGTACTGTACGCCGCCGCCCTCTTCATTGTGGCCCGGATCCCCCTGCGCGACATCTATCTGATGGCCACCCCCCTGCACTCGCAGAACTTCGTGGATCTCGAAGACGGGATCCTCACCAACAACCGGCGCCTGGTGACGAAGAACATGTGGTTCAACGGCACCGCCCTCTCGGCCCAGGCCCGCCGAGCTCTGGAGAACGAGCGGGTCACCATCGTGACCCACGAATCGGGCTGGATCCACACCCTCTATCCCGAAGCCACCATCGATCCGGACGCCTACCGGCACTTCCGCGGCCGCCTGCGGGAGTACCTCGTCGTCAACCCCTCGGCCCAGGTGCTCGGCAGCTTCCTGCGGCACGCCGCCGAGGTGCAGCGCTGCTTCCAGATCCGCTGGGACCTGCACGGCTCCGACTGCTACCTGCCGGCCGAACGGGCCTTCTCCTACGAACCCGAAACTCCCTACCTGCTCACCGACGCCACCCGGGACAAGCTCCTGACCGAGATCGACCGCGAGGAGTTCCGGTGCAACCCCCTGCCGCGGCGGATCGTGCTGAACGACCTGGAGCGGGCGCTGACCGAGGAAACGATCGACATCACCCGGACCGACGACGTCATCCGGCTCAAGATGGAGTTCGGCCACGACTGCCTCGAAGCCGAGATGGCGCTCGACCGGTTCATCCGCTTCTGCCGCACCGAACCGCGCCTGCCCGATCCCGATACCAGGACCTTCGTACGTGAGGAGGCACCGCTCGGCCTGGACGGGGAGATGACGAGGGAGGAGATCATCGCCCACCTCGAAGCCCTGCGCTCCCGCAACACCGCCGCCGACCTGGCCTTCTACGCTTTCCGCGACCTGCGCCGGACCGAACCGGAACCCTTCCTGCTGGCCGCCGTCGAGCGCAGTCCGGTGAGCCGGGAGGCGACCCGGGGGATGGACGACGCCGCGGTCGTCGAAGCCGTACGGGCCTTGCCGGGGGAATCGATCTATGACGGTCCCGGCCGGCTGGCCCAGCCCGACGAGGTGTGGAACTTCGGCCGCGGCGACGGGATCGAGAAAGCCCTGCTGCTGGCCGCTCTCTTCCTCGACCGCTATCCCGGGACGGCCCTCGAGATCACGGTCGGCCCCGGCCGGGCGGAGGTGGAAACGCCGGCCGGACGGATCGCATTCCCCTCGACGAAGGAACTGCCCGCACAGACCTGGCATCTGCCGCTGAGGGAAGAGGGGGATGAGGCGGAGCAGGGAGAAAGGGGTGCGGGTGGAGGAGCGGTAGGCGGAGGAACGACAGGCGGAGGAACGACAGGCGGAGAGACGGCGGCGTGAAGATCGTCGTTCTGGCGGTCGGGCGGCTCAAGGACCGGTCGTACGCCGAGGCCGCCGCCGGTTATCTGGAGCGGGCGGGGCGGTTCGCGCCATGCGAGCAGCAGGAGGTGCGGGCGGGGGGGAGCGGCGATGCCGCCGCCGTCAGAGCCGCCGAGGGGGAACGCATCCTCGCAGCGCTCGGCGAACATGACACGGTCGCGGTCTGCGACGAGCGCGGACGCCAGCTCTCCACCACGGAGTTCATCGCGTGGGTCTCGAAGCGCCTCGGCGCCGGCGGGGCGGGCCGGCTCGTCTTCGTGGTCGGAGGTGCCGAAGGAGTCTCGCCCGGCGTGCGCGAACGCGCCGACCAGCTCCTCGCACTCTCCCGGATGACGCTGCCTCACGAACTGGCCCGGGTGGTCCTCTGCGAGCAGATCTACCGCGTTCTCAGCACTCTGGCCGGGCATCCCTATCACCGGGGCTGAACAGGGGAAAGGCAGATGTATCAAAGAAAGGGACCGGCGGAACGTGCGTCCCCCGGCCCCTTTCCGGCTGCGCGCCTCCCCTCCCGGATCGCAGTCATCCCGTCGAGCGGGCAGCCGTTCCCGTATGTGAGCTGTTATCGTGCCGAGACGATCTCCTTCGTGTGATGCCCCCGACGCGGGAGAGCCTCAGACGTCCGGTCCGGTGTGTACTGTAACCGTTCCCGTGACAATATAATAAGGAGTCCTTATCAGTCAAGTTCGGAAAACGGATCGGTGCCTATGACCAGCCCGGTCGCGGGGTGTGAGGCCGCAGATAAACAGGAGCGCCCCTCCCGTGAGGGGAGGGGCGCTGCAGGGTGAACCGGATCGTGCCTGCCGGTGATTCCGGACGCTTACCTCTTGATCGGCGGACGCGGCCGGGTCGGCAGAGCGCGCGGGTTCTCGCGGATCATCCGCATGATCTCCTCCACCGCCCGTTCGAGCTGGGGATCGCGTCCGGCCAGGATCGAGGCGGGGTCGTTCTCCACCTCGATGTCGGGTACCACGCCGATCCCCTCGACCACGTAGTTCCCCTCGGCGTCGGCGAATCCGAACTGGGGTACGTTCACCGAACCACCGTCGATGAGGGGGCCGGTGCCGGTATAGCCGACCACGCCGCCCCAGGAACGCTTGCCGATGAGCGGTCCGAGTCCCGCCTCGCGGAAGGCGTACGGGAAGATGTCACCGTCCGAGGCCGAGGTCTCATTGAGCAGGCAGACCATGGGACCGATGTAGACGGTCCGCGGGTAGGTCTGCACGAGCTCCGAACCCCGGGGGAAGGTGGTGCTCAGCAGGGTGCGGGCCAGCCGGTTGATCAGCATGGCGCTCACGTTGCCGCCACCGTTGCCGCGCACGTCGATGATGAAGCCCTCGGTCCGGATCTGGCCGTAGAACCATTTGACGAACTCGCGGATGCCGTTGGCTCCCATGTCGGGGATGTGCATGTACCCGACCCGGCCGTCGGTCATCTCGGCGACCCGCTCGCGGCACGCCTTCACCCACTCATAGTACTTCAGGTTGGTCTCGTCGGTGATCGGGTTATAGGTGATCTCGCGGGCGCCCTCGAGGGAGGGACGGTCGTTGATGGTGAAGGTCACGGCGCTCAGGTTCTGGAACCGCAACCGGGCGTAGATGTTCTCGGCCGCGGTCAGCTCCACTCCATTGATCGCGAGCACGTAGGCGCCGGCCGGGACATCCAGGCCCACTTCGGTCAGCGGCGAGCGGTAGATCTCCTCGGCGTTGTCGCCGCTAATGATATGGGCGAGGCGGTAACGGCCGGCCCGGGCGTCGACCTCGAACGTCGCGCCGGGCAGGGCCACCGGCGCCCGCGGCGGGATCTCGTAGTCGCCGCCGGCGATATAGGCGTGCCCGGCGTTGAGCTCGGCGATCATCTCGCCCATGACGTAGTTGAGGTCGGAGCGGTGGGCGACATACGGGAGCAGGGCGGCGTACTGGCGGCGCAGGGCTTCCCAGTCGTAGCCGTGCATGTTCTCCACGTAGAAGTAGTCGCGGAAACGGCGCCAGACCTCGTTGAAGATCTGCTCCCACTCCTCGGCCGGCACCCGGTCGGTGCGCAGACCGCGCAGCGAGATCGTCTTGGCCGCTCCGAAGGCGCCGGGGCGGGTATCGGCGATCTTCCACTGTCCGGCGTGGGGGACGAGCAGCTTGGTGCCGTCGGGGGACAGGGCGCCGCCCCCGATGCCGGCGGCGTAAGTCTGTTCGCTGCGCTCAGCCAGGGAGAAGACCTTCAGTTCGGGCGTCACACCGGCGCCGCGGCCGTAGAAGAAGGGCGCGCCGGTGCCGTACCAGAGGTGTCCCCTGGTGGCGAAGAGGCCGCCGTAGTTGTCGGCTGCGACCGGGATGCGCACCACCCGGTCGGCCAGCCCCTCGAGGTCGATTCCCAGCGGCGCCTCGGTCGCCGTCTCTGTTGACGGTGCGGCTCCGCCGCCGCTCTCTGCGCCGGCCGTTTCTTCCTCACCCCCCATCACCGCCACCTCGTCGCTGCGCGGGGGGAAGGGGTGGGGGCCGGCGGCGCGCAGGGCCAGGGCGTAGATGTACGTCTCCCGGTCGACCACGTAGTTCCACTCGAACGACCCGATCATCGGGGCGGTCTCGCGATCGGAGAGGTAGTACAGGTAGTTGCCCTCGGGATCCCAGGCCGGATTGAAAGCGTTGAAGAGCGGGCTGGTGACCGGGTGCATCGCCCGTTCGGCGGCGTTCCAGAGCCAGATCGAGGCGAAGCCGTTGTCGTTGGCCAGGCTCATGGCCAGCCAGCCGCTCTTCGGCGACCAGGTGAAATCGCCGAATCCGCCGCCGCGGTTCTTCACCACCGGGGTGATGCGGCCGTTCTCCACAGCCATCACCGAGAGTTGACCCTCCTTGTCGCAGAAGGCGATCGATTCGGAATCGGGGGACCAGGCATGGGTGACGAGCCGACCGCCGCGGCCGCGCAGGTTGGTGAGCTGACGGGGCTGGCCCGAACCGTCGCCCGCCACGAGCCAGATCTCTTCCTCGCCCGAAGCGTCGCTGACATAGGCCACCCAGCGGCCGTCGGGGGACCAGGTGGCGGCGCGGTCGTGGGCGCCGGAGGAACGGGTGAGGTTGCGGGTCGGACCGTGCTCGACCGGAACGGTGAAGATGTCGCCGCGGGCGGTGAAGAGGGCGCGCGTGCCCTCGGGGCCCAGATCGAAATCCTCGATGTTCCCGGCCACCGGGATGTTGGCGGCCCGCCGGGCGAGACCGTCGTCGGGTACGAATATGTCGATACCGGTCGACCGGCCGGAGGCCAGGTCGAGCACCTGGAGGCTGCCGCCCAGCTCGTACACGATGCGCCCCCGGCCGTCGTCGCCGGGCCAGCGCACGTCCCAGCTGCGGCTGCGGGTGAGCTGGGCCGGCTCACCCCCCGCCGGATCGAAGGCGTAGATGTTCAGGGTGCCGTCCCGGTCGCTGGTGAAGTAGATACGGTCGCCGATCCACATCGGATCGCGGTCGGAGCGGACGTGGTTGGTGACGTTGCGTGCCTGACTCGTGGCCAGATCGAAGATCCAGAGGTCCTGCGCCCAGCCGCCCTCATAGCGTTTCCAGGCGCGGAAGTCGCGGAAGAGCGGAGAGTAGACGACCTGCCGGCCGTCGGGGGAGATGTCGCCGGCACCCGAGACCGGCATCGGCAGGGGCTCGGGGAAGCCGCCTTCGTACGGGACGGTGAAGAGGCGGGTGTCGCCGAGATCGAAACCGTCTCGCAGAGAGCGGAAGAGCACCGCCCGGCCGTCGGGGGTCCAGTCGTAGACCTGGTTGTCGTAACCCCAGCGGGGGGGCAGCGGACCGTGGGCGGGGTAGAAGGTGAGCTGGCGGGGTTCGCCGCCGCCGGCGGGCATGACATAGACCTGTTCGTCGCCGTCGTACTGACCGGTGAAGGCGATCCAGCGGCCGTCGGGGGAAAACTTCGCGAACAGCTCCAGTCCGGGGTGGGCGGTCAGCCGGGTGGCGGTGCCGCCGGAAGCCGGAGCGGTCCACAGATCGCCGGCATAAGTGAAGACAACCCGGTCCCCGTGGATGTCGGGGAACCGCAGCAGCTTCGTCGGCTCCTGGGCCGTGACGGTACCGACGGCCGCCAGGGTCAGAACGAGAGCGAGGGAGAGGGTGCGGGGGCGCATAACGTCTCCTTCCGGTGATGCAACGAACTCATGACTCAGAACACGTGTACCCTGTCACGCAACACCTGCCGTATTCGAACGGCGCTGCATCCCGACCGGCGGCGTTGCGCCTCCTCGCCTGGCCGGGCGGGCGCAGCGTCGCTCTCGATAGCGACGCCTGTTACGTGACATGACACTGAATCCAATATCGTTCTATACGGCCGGAGGAGCAGTGCGGTTCGGGAAACTGCTACATGATCAGCGGTTTCGGGCGTCGTAGTGAGAGGATCCGGGATCCGTGGCGGCCGACTCCAGACGGGGAGCGACCGATGGTGCTCCGAGGGTATCTCTCTACAGCAGACAGACGGCGTGGTCGCGGTCGGACCCACCTGTTTTCCACCAGCCTCCCGATCGCTCTCCTCGGTGTGCTGTCGCTCCCGCTGCAGGCTCAGGAGGGTCCCCCTCCCCGGTTCCTGCTCGACAGCGCCCGCAATCACTTCAATCTCGCCACCTACAACCGCGAGAACGCCGCCGGGGATCCGGCCCCGGATTACCGCGAGGCGATCACGTATTACCGCCGGTACCTGGAGGCCGTGCCCGAGCTGGGGATCGAGGATACGGCCGCCATCTATGAGAA
The DNA here is from genome assembly GCA_964435265.1 of uncultured Gemmatimonadota bacterium. Classification (GTDB taxonomy): domain Bacteria; phylum Blakebacterota; class Blakebacteria; order Blakebacterales; family Blakebacteraceae; genus CAYSYY01. Next base: position 2,061 of record CAYSYY010000079.1, on the reverse strand, counting down.
ACTGGGTGAATGTCACTTCTTCCTGCCGGAGTACGACGCCTGTCTGCCGTATTTCCAGTGGGTGATCGACCGCGCACCGGAGAATGCCTATCTGGCCGGAGACTGCCTCTTCGCCGGCTACGCCCTCTGGCAGACGCGCGGCCTCGAGGCCGCCCTTCCGTACTACGCCCGCTATGTCGAATTGATGCCCGATGACCATGTCCAGCGCCGGGTGCTGGCCGGCATGTACCGGGGGCAGAGCGCCTGGAGCGAGGCCGCCGATCACTACCTGATCCTGCTGGGCATCGATCCGGCCGATGAGGAGGTCCTCTCCGCTCTCCTGAACCTCCGGCTCCGGCTGCCGGCCCGTTTCGAGGAGATCACTCTGCAGCTGAGTGAGCACCATCCGCAAACACCGATCTACCTTCTCGACATGGGACGCCGCTGCGCGGAGGGTGGGCGGTACGATGAGGCCGTCGGATATCTGCGCCGTTACCTGGAGATGAGACCGGAAGACATCACCGGATGGGAAACGCTGGCCGCTGTCTTCGGGCGGACCGGGGAGGTCGAGGAGGCGATCGCCGCGCTGCGCCGCATCCTGGATCTCGAGCCCGGGAACATCGCGGCCCGGGCCTCCATCGGCGAGATCCTGGTCGAGGAGGGACGGATCGAGGAGGCCATCCGGGAGATCGAACGGGCTCTCGCCCTCGACGCCGACGATCCGTTCGCGAACAAGGTCATGGGAGACGCGGCGCGGGAATGGATTCTGAACCGGCACCGGACCGAACATCCCGGGGAATCGCTCGAGAATATGCGGTACAACATCCGGCGGTTCCTGAAGGAGATCGTGGCCGACCGCTACTTCGAGAAAGCCCGTACCGACCCGCGCTGGCGTTCGTATTGTGAGAGCCAGATCGCCTGGCTCACGGAGTTCTTTCCCGCTCCCGCCGATCTCCATATGGCCAGACCGGAGGACCGGGTGCGGATCACCTTCCCGCCACCCTCCTGACACGCCGCTCCCCGGAAAAGGAATTCCGCCCCGTACACGATCCGACCGGCCGCAGCGCTATGGGGACAGACCAGCGGCCGAGCGGGCGGGCTCCTGCCGGACCGTCGGGGGGTGGCGTGTGATTGGAGGGGAAACCGACGGTCGGTAAAGCGTTGTTCAGGCAGGAGCCCCCCGCGGCCGCAGCGACATCAGAGATGAGGATCCCGGTGAAACGCCTTCCCTTTCTCCACGTCATGCTCCTCCTCTGCCTTCTCGATCTGCCCCTGCTCACCGGGTGCCACCGGGGGCGGATCGTGCAGCATGCTTTCCGGCAGGAGGTCGAGGAGGGGATCCCGATCGCGCGCAACACCGGCGGGCCGAAGTACCCCGGGCAACTCTTCCGCTGTGAAGAACTGCTCGTGCTGCAGGAAGATCCCTCCCGGCCCGAGTCGCTCCTTTATGAGGCCGGTCGTTTCTGCATGGATACCGATGGGCGGTTCTATGTCCTGGACCGCGGCAACCATCGTATCGCCGTCTTCGATCCGGCGGGGCGCTACGAGCGGTCGATCGGCCGTCAGGGGCAGGGACCGGGGGAATTCGTCGGGAACCTCCTCGAGCTGAACGGACTCATCGACGATCTCCTCGTCGTCTACAACGCCGATGTGCGCCGGATCACGCTCTACCGGACCGACGGCACACTGGTGGATATGAAGCGGTCACCGGTGGCGGGGGAGGTGCACTACCTGCCCGCCGACGATCTCTTCGTCGCCCTGCGCCTCATCGGCACCTTCGAGAACGACGAACTGTGGTGGGGACAGAGGTTCGAGTCCGCCGCCGGATCAGGCGAGCGTATCGGATCGGCCGAAACCCCCACCGTGTACGTGAAGTACTTCGTGCCCTGGCCGGGCATGACCAAGAACGACGGCGGGCTCGAGTATCTGCCCTTCACCTCCGAACCCACCATGGCCATCGACGGCAACCGGGGAGTGGTGGCGACGATCGGGAACGAATCGGTCGTGTACCTGTACTCCTTCGACGGTTCGATCCGGAAGAAGATCGAGATCGAGATGGCCGATCTCGAGGTCACGCCGGAG
>CAYSYY010000078.1:0-10605 GCA_964435265.1 uncultured Gemmatimonadota bacterium | reverse complement strand
CCGAGCTCTTCCGGCGCAGCACCGCCCAGTCGCGTACCTCCGCTGTCCTGCTCAGTTTCTTCGGTCTGACCGCCTTCATCCTGGCCCTGATCGGCGTAATCGGCGTGATGGTGTATGTGACCCAGCAGCGCACCCGGGAGATCGGCATCCGGATGACCCTGGGCGCCGTCCGGCCGCGCATCGTGTCGGAGGTTATGCGGAGGGCGCTCCTGCCGGTCGGGATCGGACTCATCATCGGGCTCGGACTGGCGCTGGTTTCGTCGCGCATCATCGCCAGCCTGCTCTTCGGCATCTCAGCGCTCGATCCGGCGACCTATGCCGCTGTTGCCCTTCTCCAGATCGCGGTCGCCGCACTGGCCTGTTATGTGCCGGCTCGGCGGATCTCGGCGACCGATCCGATGGTCGTTCTGGGGATTGAATAAGAGGCGATTTCAGATCGGAAATATACCTGAACAACGGAAAATTCTGCTCTCTATCTTATTGTAAAGCAATCGATTAAACGATCGTCGGAAAATTGTCTTGATTTTTAGACCACCTGGTCTAAACATATGGTAAGACTCGTCCGTATAAACGGTCGAGACGAAAACGTTTCAGGTCGGTCTCGCCGCTCCTCCAGGAGGTACGCCGTGCCCCTGCCCCGCTTCGAGAAGATGCCCGAGGAGATGTAGGAAAAGATGCTCGAGGCCGCCGCGAAGGAGATCGCCGCACGGGGCTACGAGCGGGCTTCGCTCAACCGGATCCTCGAGGCGGCCGGCCTCAGCAAGGGCGCGGCCTACTACTACTTCGAGGACAAGGCCGACCTCATCGCCACGGTCCTGCGGCGCTACTGGCTCGATTTCGTCGAGGAGCCCATCTCGAAAGTCACTCCCTCCTCCCCCGACGATTTCTGGAGCTGGCTGGCCGATCTCTACGAGCATCCCTTCGATCTGATCGAGAACCAGCCCTGGATGCTCGGATTCAGCCGGGTGGTCTGGGACCTGCCCCCGGAGGTGGGCTCGAGCGGCCCCATGGGGGAGATCTGGAAGCGGGCGATGCAGTGGCTGAAAGAGTTCATCGCCCGGGGCCGCGAGATCGGCGCCATCCGCGACGATCTCCCCGACGAACTGCTCATGCACATCATCACGGCCATCGACAACGTGCACGACCGCTGGCTGGCCGAGCACTGGGGAAAAATGAGCCGCGAAGAATTCAAGCAATTCACCGTACTGTTCTCAGACTTCATGCGCCGGGCTCTGGAGAGGCCGTACCATGGATCCGGCGACGGCGGCAATGGATCCGGCGACGGCGGCAATGGACCCGGGTACGGCAACAATGGATCCGGGGACGGCGGCAATTGAACCGGGAACGGCATCAGATGAAGATGGATCGATCATGAGAAAGATACTGCGGAACATCGCCGGCACCCTGGCCCGGGTGAGCGAACAGCACCCGTGGCGGATGCTTGGTCTGGTGGGAGTCATCACGCTGGTCGCTCTGCCGCTGGCCGGCGGTCTAGAGGTCAGGACCAACGTCGCCGACATGCTCCCCGCCCATTCTCCGGCGGTCCAGTCCTACCTGCACGTGACCGAGGAGTTCGGCGAGGTCAACACCATCATCGTGCTCGAGGGTGAGCGCGACCGGATGGTCGAAGCCGCCCGGGCCCTGATCCCGCGGCTGGAAGCGATGGACCTGATCTGGGCCGTACAGGCTACGGTGCCGACCGACTACTTCCTCGACGGCGGCTTCATGCTCATCGATCCCGCCGACCTCGACCGCACCCTGGAACGGTTCGAAGATCCGGACCTGATCGGGATCCTGCGCGGCATGAACGACGACTTCGAATCCGAGTACACCGACAACGAGGAGAACCTGCGCGACGACGAGGTCGCCATCGCCCAGGGGATGCAGGGTCTGGAGCGCGCCCTGGAGATCCTGGCCGCCCGCTTCGAAGGACGCGACTACGCCTCGATCGAGGAGGCCGCCGATGCCATGCTCATCGGCGATCCCTGGGCGCTGAGCCTCGACCGGCACATGATGCTCATCACCTGCGTGCCGACCTACCCGATCGTGCAGTTCGATTACCTGCTCGAGATGACCGACCAGCTGCGGGTGATGGTCGAAGAGACCCGCCGGGAGTTCCCCGACCTCTTCGTCGGACTCAGCGGGAACGGACCGCTGCAGAAGGATGAGATGGAAGCCATCACCACCAGCAGCATCATCCTCTCCCTCATCGCCATGCTGCTGATCTACCTGCTGCTGGCCCGCAACTTCGGCGGCTGGGTGCTGCCGCTCATGGCGCTGCTCCCGCTCATCCTGGGCATCATCTGGACCATGGGCGCGCTCGAGGCCGTCTTCGGCAGCCTCAACATGTTCACCGCCATGATCTCCCCGATCCTGCTGGGGCTCGGGATCGATTTCGCCATCCATCTCATCACCCGGTTCTACGAGGAACGCGGCAACGGCCGGTCGGTCGGGGAGGCGCTGCAGCTCACCATCGGCGGCACCGGGGTGGCCGTGCTGACCGGCGGTCTGACCACCACGGCCGCCTTCTTCGCCCTGCTGGTCGGCGAGACCCGCGGAGTGAGCGAGTTCGGATTCGCCACCGGGGCCGGGGTGGCCCTGACCCTGCTGGCCATGTTCCTGACCCTGCCCGCCCTGCTGGTCCTGCGCGGGCGGCGCCGGGAGAAGCGCGGTCAGGTGGTGACCCTGAAGGGTGCGCGCGAGGGGTGGCCCCTGGTCGGCCGGATCGCCGCGGCGGGCTGGCGCCGGCCGGGGCTGTTCCTGGGGCTCTTCCTGGTCGTGGCGGGGCTCTCTCTGTGGGGCGGTCTGACCAATCCCTTCGAGACCGACTGGATGGAACTGGAGCCGAAGGGGCCTGGCTGGTGGTCGACTCGATCGAAGAGGCCCGGGCGGTGAAGGAGCGGCTGGAGGACGAGCCGATGGTCGGTGAGGTGTCCGCCATCAGTGATATCCTGCCGCCTTCGGCGCGCTACGACGCCTACCGCGACCGGCTCGCGGCCTACACCGCACGGATCGCCGGCACCCGGCCGTCGCCATGGCGCCCGGGCCGGAGCGAGGCCGAGCTGGCGACCGAGATCGACCGCCTCTGGGACAATCTCGATCTGATGAGCAACCTGGCCTACACCGGGGGACTGGACCGGGTGGTGCGTTCCCTCGACCGGCTGACCGGTTACGACACCGAGACGAACACCACCGACGAGAGCGCCGTGCTCCCCGCCCTCTCGGCCCTGCTGGCCGACGGGATCGACCCGCAGCGGGCCGAGGCGATCAGCGGAGCTTGGTTCGACCGGATGCGGTCCGATCTGATGCGCATGGGGAGCACCGAAGAGAAGACGCTCGCCGATCTGCCCGAGGTGTTCCGGAGGACCATGCTCCCGCGCGACGGCTCTGAACACTACCTCGTGAACATCACCGCCCGCGACTACCTCTGGGACACCACCACGCTGCGGCGGTTCGCCGACCGGATGGCGGCGGTGGACCCCGCCATCAGCGGCAACGCCACCATGATCATAGACTTCCTGGCCCTGACCGCCCGGGACGGCCTGAACGGCCTGATCCTGGCATTCATCGTCATCGTGGTGCTGCTGCTGATCACTTTCCGCGGACCGGTCGGCCTGCTGGCCCTCTTCCCGCTGATCGGAGGTTCCCTGATGATGCTCGGCATCATGTTCCTGGCCGGCATGAAGTACAACTTCATGAACTTCATGGCCATCCCGGTGATCCTCGGGATCGGCATCGACGACGGCGTGCACGCCCTGCACCGTTTCCAGGAGCAGCACGGGGAGGGTACGGCGCGGGTCTACGACGCCTTCCGCTTCGTCGGGCGGGCGATCCTGCTCACCACCCTGACCACCATGATCGGTTTCGGCAGCCTGGGCTTCTTCAAACACGTGGCCATGGCCAGCTTCGGCCTGGTGCTCACCTTCGGGGTGGGCGCCTGCTTCCTGATGACCGTCTTCTTCCTGCCCGCCGTGACGCGGCTGCTCGCCGGTGCGAACATCCGCCACAACCACGTCGCGACGGCGGCCCTGGCCGCCCTGCTCCTGCTCCCCGCTCTCGCGATCGTCCGGCCGCCGGCGGTCGGAGCCCAGGAGACGGCCGCGGAATGGATGACACGGATCGAGAACGCCGAGACGGTCGAGCACTCCTATGCCGTGATGAAGCAGACCATCACCACCTCGACCGGGGCCGAGCGCACCTTCACCATCCGGGCCTGGAGCGCCCAGGGGGGGGACGTGTCGCTGATGGCCTACACCGCCCCGGCCCGGGTCGAGGGAGACCGGATCCTGCAGCTGGGCGGCGGCGACGACATCTGGTATTACATGAAACGGCGCGACACCACCCGCCACTTCGCCGGGCACACCCGCAACCAGAGCGCCATGGGCTCGGACTTCTCCTATGAGGACATGGCCTCGGGTGATTTCTCGGACGACTACACCGCCGAGCTGACGGGGTACGAGAACTACGAAGGGGTGCGCTGCGTGAAACTCACCTGCACCCCGACTCCCAGCGGCCCCTCCTACGATCACATCATCCTGTGGGCCGACGTCGCGCACGCCCTGACCCGCAAGATCGAGTACTACGACGCCGACGGGCACTCAAAGACCCTGTTCATCACCGACTTCCGCGAGGTGGAGGGGCGCACGGTGGCCTTCCATATCGAGATGGTGAGCCACCGCAAGGACTCGCGCACGGTGATCGAAACCGAGGAGATGACCTTCGCGGTCGCTCCCGATCCCGAACTCTTCACCCAGGCGGCGCTGACCCGCCGGCTGCCGCCCGAGTGAGGCCGGATCCGCCCGTGACGCACGCCCCGGGTGAGGGCTCCGGAACCGCCGCACATGCAGGGGAAGGGAACACGACGATGGGCAAGTCGATGAAGTCGAGAGGGAACGACCGGCGGACGAGCGATGAGGACCTCCGCGCGGCGGGGAACCTCGCCGCCCTGGCGGCGGTCGTGCTGGCCCTGGCGATCACGGTCGCGCTCATCTGGCGCGCCCCGGCCCGGGCCCAGGTCGACCTGGGGGGCTATTACGAGCACACCCTGCAGGCCGACTACCATCCGGATGTGAAGGAGACCGTCATGGACGCCTCCAAACTCCGGGTGGATTTCTCCTCGGGGCTCGCGGGCGGCCTGCTCTTCACCGGCAACCTCAACTTCATCGTCTACCACGGCCGGGTGAGCCGCGACATCCGCCCCTTCCTCCCCCCCTCGGTTCGTGCCGAGCTCGAGGCCGAAGGCATCCCGGCCACCGTCACCCTGGAGCGGGAGCGCCACTACGTCGACAACGCCTTCCTGACCTGGGAGAAGGGCCATGTGCGCCTGCGGGCGGGCAAGCAGCAGCTCTCGTGGGGACCGGCCTATGCCTTCAACCCCACCGATCTCTTCCACCGCAAGAACCAGCTCGATCCGACCTATGAGAAGGAGGGCGTGACGGCCCTGCGCCTCGACGCCACCTGGGGGATCGGCGGTGACCTGACCGCGGTGTGGGCCCCCGGCGACCGTTTCGCCGAAGCCGGGTACGCCCTGCGCCTGGCCACCCACCTCGCCCCGATCGGCTACGATGTGGCCCTGACCGCCCACAGCGTGACCGACTCCACCGCCTTCGATCCCGACACCTGGACGCCCTACACCCAGCGCCGCCGGGCGCTGGGCCTGGAGTTCTCCGGCTCCCTGCTCGGGCTGGGCGTCTGGTGCGAGGGGAACTGGAACGAGATGGAGATCGAACCTGACTTCGCCCGGGCCGCCTTCGGATTCGACTACACCCTCGGCAGCGGCCTCTACCTCATGGCCGAAGCCCTCTACAACGGCCGGGCCGAGGCGGGGAAACCCTACCCCGTGCACGACTGGTTCGCCTATATCGCCTACGGCGAACCGGTGGGCCGCTGGTGGTACCTGGCGGGAGTGAGCCGGGAGGTGAGCGACCTCACCATGGGGAGCCTGTACTTCTTCGGCACCCCGGACGGTTCCTACGTCCTGAACCCGCGCCTGGACATCTCGATCGCCCAGAACGCCGACCTGATCATCTTCGGCGGCTTCACCTTCGGCACCGACGAAGGCGCCTTCCCCCCGGGGATGTCCTCGGTGGTGGCCCGGGCCACGGTGTGGTTCTCAGGCCCGGCTGCTACCGGCGGCCGTAGACGCGCGGATCGATCCGGTACTTCTCGATCTGCGGGAAGATATCACCCGCGAAGTAGTTGTTGACCTTGTAGAGGTACCCGTCCCGGATTCTGCCGAAGCCGACCGGGAACCAGGCCGAGCGGAGGTACCCCCCTTCGGGATCGAAAACATCCACTTTCACGCCGCTGCTGTCATTGGTGGTATCCGTGAAGACGAAGATATGCTCGTCATCGGTGAGGAGTCTGTTGACGGGTGCAGAGTATCGCCGTTCCGCGATGAACTCCTCAACCAGCCGGTTCATCTCCTGTGTGCTTCGCCACAGTTCCGGATCCCGGGTCCGGTATTCCTCCGGGTAGGTCAGCGGCTCCCAGGTGATCTCAACCGGTATACAGGTGCGGTCCTGATGATCGAGGTACGTCCTCTGCATCGAATCCAGATCCAGGATGGTCAGCCTATATGAAACTTCTTCGTCGGTGATCTCCGTGTCGTGGTAGGAGTGGAGGTAGACGATGCGTCTGTCGGGCAGCGGCGCGAGGAGCAGCATACCCCAAGACCCAGTCCAAATCGACTGTCCGGAGGTGGGGCTGGCGACGAAGTTGGATTGGGGATAACGGGCGAGCAGGGTGAGCGAATCGGCATCCTGATAGAAGAGGTAGATCTCCTTCCGGGTGCGGTTCTGGAGATCGGCATCCCGTGAATCGATCGCATACACCCGCGCTGTCTCCCCCAGACAGTAGACGACCTCCGGTCCCATCGGGAGGAGATGGTCCGCCGCCATGATCTCCTGAAGGGACGGCAGGTTCCCCAGATTGATTCGTTCGAACCAGGCATGATCGGGCCGGAAGTAATTCATCGTTCTCTCATCCGATACCGTGAAGTAGCCGTCGGGGCTCATCCAGATTCTCTCGGGACGGGAGAATTCCCCCGGTCCCTCCCCGCTGCCGCCCAGAAGCCGCTTCGGCGTTCCGTCGGGATCGAAGACCTTCACCCGGACTTCATCCACCACCAGGATGTTGCCCTCGGGATCGATCCCCACCCCCTCCGGGTACGGGCGGGCGAGGATGTACTCTTCGGCGATACCTTCGGCCCCGAAAGTCAGCTCGAGAGTCAGGACTTCGGCGAGGGGAGCGTCACGGTCTCCCCCCCGGCGATCGCCCGATACCCCGCACCCCACAACGATCAGCAGGAGGAGACCGATGAGCGGCTGCGATCGATACCTCATCGGCGGGAACCTCTGTTTGTATCTGCGTCGAGGATATGGAGAATCTGATACCGCGCTCATGGTAGCAGACCGGCGGGAACCTGGCAAACCGTCGGTTACCCATCGGCCCGAACGTGCAGGGCCAGGAAGGGCTCGGGCAGGATCACTCTGGTCGGAAGGGGAGGGAAGTCCCGGGGGTTTCTGGTCACCAGGTAGTCGGCTTCGATACCCATCGCACAGACCGCCTGGAGGGCGTCCTCGAAATCCTCGCAGTCCATGGCCAGAGCCTGCAGGAGACGCTGCCGATCCACCGTCACGATCCCGACCAGCTCGAAGAGATCCAGCAGGGCGAACCGCGCGGTCTCCGCCCCCGTTTCCCGGGCGAGAAGATAGAAGATGGTCGTGATCGTGTGGGCGGCCACGAACGCCTGTATCCGTCCCCGCTCCGCCAGCGTGAAGATGCCGGCGGCCGCGTCGGCGAACGGTGCCCGATCCGACAGGAAGTCCAGGACGACATTGGTGTCCAGGAACACCTTCATGAACCGTACTTCTCCCGGAGATAGCGACGGTAGGTCTCCCGATCCGCATCGGCATGCAGGATCCCGCGCAGGCGCTCGACCACGGGGCTGTTCCCGCCGGAAGCGCTGGTCAGGGCCTGCAGGTACAGGGTAACGATGCGGCTGATGCTGATGTCGTTCTGCTCGCTGTAGTGCCGGGCTGCCGCGATGACATCTTCCTCAATACTCAGAGTCAGCTTCTTCTTCGCCATGGTTCTCACCTCTGTACGTATAATATATCAATTTTATACGTATGACCAGCCTGACACGCCCGTATTCGAGTACAGGTATGCGATCGCGATTGCGGAATGGTGTGCCCGAACGCCGGCGTCGATGACTCAGGCCGATCCGAGAACCGAGACCGGATCGACCCGGGCTGCCCGGCGGGCCGGGATGAATCCGGCCGCGACCGAGATGAGAACGAGGATGACGACCATGCCGGCCAGGGTCGGGGGATCGGTCGGGCCGACGCCGTAGAGCAACGATCCGATGAGCCGCGAGAGAGCCAGCGAACCGGCCAGGCCGACGGCGATCCCCGCGCCCACCAGGACCAGCGTCTTCCCGATGATGCTCCGCTGCACCTGGCCTCCGGTCGCTCCCAACGCCATCCGGATCCCGATCTCGGGAATCTGCTGATTGACCGAGTACGAAACGACCCCGTAGATGCCGAGGGCGGCCAGAAGCAGGGCGACCTGCGAAAAGGCGCCGATGAGCAGCAGGATGAACCGCCGGGGGGACACCGCCAGATCGACGATCTGGTCGAGGGTCCGGAACTGACCGGTCGGCAGAGAGGAATCGGCATCCTGCAGGACCGACCGGACGTCCGGGACCAGCGATTCCGGCGGCCGATGGGATCGCACCACCAGATCGATGGCTTCGATGGCCGGTTGCTGGCTGATCGGCAGGTACATCTCGAGTCGGGCGCTCTCCTCGAGCGAGGAATGGCGGACATCGGTGACGATGCCCACGACCCGCCAGGCGGACCTGCCGATCAGGAGCACCTGGTTCAGCGCCTCGGTATCGGGCCAGAGCCGGCGGGCCAGGGTCTCGTTCACGATGACGACCCGGTCGCTCTCGGCACTGTCGTGGATCGTGAAATCACGTCCCGCGATCAGGGGTATCCGCATGGTCGAGAGATAGCGGTGATCCACGATCCGCGGCAGCGCGCCCGGTGCCTGCCCGTCCGCATAGACCGCGCCCTGCGCCGCGATGCCCCAGGAGCGGTTCCGCCCCAGCGGGAGGCAGTCGGTCAGCCCGGCCGCTTCGACCCCCGGCAGGGACAGCACCCGATCTACCAGATCTTCATTGTAGGCCAGCCGCGCGGCGTAATCGGGGAACTGACGGTTCGTTTCGATCCGCCAGGTGACGGCGTGGGCGGGTTCGAAACCCAGGTCCACCTCCAGGAGGGTGACGAAACTCCGGAGCAGCAGCCCCGCTCCGACCAGGAGCAGCGAAGCCAGGGCGATCTCGGCCGTGACCAGGATCTCGCGCAGCCGGACCCGGCTCTTCCCCTGGCTGCTCCCCCGCCCCGCATCCTTGAGCGCCTCGTGGGCACGGGTACGCGAGATCTGGAAGGCCGGGATGAGGCCGAAGAGAACGCCGGTAAGAAGCGTCACGATCACGGTGAAGAGCAGGGCGGTGGTGTCCACCGAGACCGATTCGAGCAGGGGGATGCTCACGGCGTGGGTGCCGGATACCGCCCGGGTGATGGCGAAAGCGACGAACACTCCGACGACCGCGCCGCTGATCGAGAGGATCAGGCTCTCGGTCAGCAGCTGACGGATGAGCCGGGAGCGGCCCGCGCCGAGGGCGCTGCGCACCGCGATCTCCCGCCGCCGGGCCATGGCCCGCGCCAGCAGCATGTTCGAGAGGTTGGTGCACGCGATCAGCAGGACGACCCCGACGGCCAGCGAGAGAACCAGCAGTGCCTGATGGAAACGTCCGGTGATCTGTTCGCGCAGATCGCTCACGGCGGCATTCAGACCCCACCGGTCGGGCTCCTCCTCCTGCAGCCGGGCGTTGATCAGATCGAGTTCGGTCTGGGCCTCGGCCATCGACACCCCGGGTTTCAGGCGGCCGATGACACTGAGCGTGTTCCCCCACCGGTCGGTCTCGTCGCAGACCGGGAAGGGAGTGAGGAAATCGATCGGGTCGCCGGGAGTGAATATGGTGCTGAAGTCGAACGAGGCGGGGAGCACCCCGATCACGGCCGTGGCCGCATTATTGATGGTGATCGTCCGGCCGATGATCCCGGGATCGGCGCCGAACCGCCGCCGCCAGAATCCGTCGGTCAGGATCACCGCCGGCCGGCCGTTGTAAACGCTTTCCTCCTCGGCGAAGTTGCGGCCGAGCTCGAGGGGGATACCCAGGGCCTCGACGAAATCGGGGACGACGCCGACCCCGACGAGGTGCTCGGGCTCGCCCTCGCCGGTCATGATGTACGAGAGGTAATCGTAGAAGGCGAAGTAGCCGGTCAGATCCTCGAAGGAGGTGTTCAGCCGGCGCCAGTCGCCCAGGTTCGAAGTGCGCAGAGTGACCGAGGAAAGGCTCCCCGAGGTGCCGGTATTGGCGATCCAGACCAGGTTCTCCGGCTCCCGGAAGGGGAGCGGCCGGAAGAGCAGGTTGTTGACGACGCTGAAGATGGCGGTGGTGCCGCCGATCCCCAGGGCCAGGGTGAGCACGGCGACGAGGGCGAAGACGGGGGTCCGGCGGAACTGCCGGAGGGT
>CAYSYY010000077.1:0-10660 GCA_964435265.1 uncultured Gemmatimonadota bacterium | reverse complement strand
GACCTGGTGCCGCGCGAACGGGTGGTGGGGATCAAGAACGTGACCATCAACGAGCCGTTCTTCGCGGGCCACTTCCCCGGTGCGCCGGTCATGCCCGGAGTGCTCATCGTCGAGGCCATGGCCCAGGTGGGCGGGGTCCTGCTGCTGCAGGAGATCCCCGACCCCGACGAAGTGCTGGTGATGTTCATGGGTATCGACCAGGTGCGCTTCCGCCGGCCGGTGGTCCCGGGGGACCAGCTCCGGCTCGAAGCCGAGGTCCTGCGCATCAAGTCGCGCACCGTCAAGCTGCTGGGGCGGGCTTACGTCGACGGACAGCTTGTCGCCGAGGGTGAGTTCATGGCGACCATCCAACCGCGGCCCGCGGAGCCGGGAGAGGGGAGATGAGCGCACCGACCGTCATCCATCCCACCGCGCTGGTCGATGCCGGCGCCGAGCTCGGGAGCGGGGTGACGATCGGTCCCTTCGCCGTGGTGGAGGGGGAAACGGTGCTGGGAGACGGAGTGCGGGTGGGACCCCATGCCCATATCGCCCGGCGCACCACCCTGGGGGCGCAGGTGCAGGTCTTCACCGGGGCCGCGGTCGGCAACATCTGCCAGGACCTGAAATACGCCGGTGAGGATACCACCCTCGAGGTCGGACCGCGCACCATCATCCGGGAATTCTGCACCCTGCACCGCGGCTCGGCCGCCTCCGTGAAGACCGTCATCGGGGCCGACTGCCTGCTCATGGATTACGTGCACGTCGCCCACGACTGCGTGCTCGGCGATCACTGCATCATCGCCAACACCGTGCAGATCGGCGGTCATGTACACCTCGGGGAGTGGGTCACCATCGGCGGGAGCACCCCGATCCACCAGTTCGTCCGCGTCGGTGACCACGCCATGGTCGGCGGGGGCTTCCGGATCGTGCAGGACGTGCCCCCCTATCTCCTGGCCGCCGGCGAACCGCTCACTCCGCGCAGCATCAACACCGTCGGTCTCTCCCGCCGCGGCTTCAATGAGGACACGATCGCCGTACTCAAAAGGGCCTACCGCATTCTCTTCCGCTCGGGCCTGGGATTCCCCGAGGGGATCCGGCGGGTCCGCGGCGAGCTCCCCGATCTGCCCGAGATAGAGAACCTGCTCGCCTTCATCGAGAGCTCGGAGCGAGGGATCATCGGGTGAGCGGCGGACCGCACCGTCCCGGAGGATTGAGGATCGGTGTGGTCGGTGTAGGGCACCTCGGCACCTATCACCTCGCCAAGTACCTCGTCCATCCCGCCGTGGCGCAGATCCACCTCTTCGATCCCGATCCCGAGGCGGTCCGCCGTGCTCTGGAACGGGCCGATCCGGCCGGTGTGCCGGTGAGGGCGGCGGCCACGCTCGACGCCTGCCTGGCCGCGAGCGAGGCGGTCTCGATCGCGGTGCCGACGGCCGCCCACGCCGCGGTCGCCCGCCCGGCGATCGCCGCCGGCTGCCACCTGCTGATCGAGAAACCGCTCGCGGCCACGGCCGCCGAGGCCGGGGAACTCGCGGCCCTGGCCGGCGATCGCGGCTGCATCCTCCAGGTCGGCCATGTGGAACGGTTCAACCCGGCCCTGGAGGGTCTGGACGTGACCGCCGTGAGCCCCCGGTTCATCGAAACCCACCGGCTGGCACCGTGGAACCCCCGCGGTACCGATGTCGGGGTGGTGCTCGATCTGATGGTGCACGACCTCGATCTGATCCTGCACCTGGTCGGCGAGAGCCCCGCCGCCATCGCGGCCTCGGGAGTGGGCGTCATCACAGCCGGCCCCGATATCGCCAACGCCCGCCTGACCTTCCCCGGCGGTTGTGTGGCCAACGTCACGGCCAGCCGTGTCTCGCTGAGCCCGATGCGCAAGCTGCGCATCTTCCAGCCCAGCACGTACATCTCCCTCGACCTGCAGACGGGGGTGCGCGAGACGATCCGCCTGCGCGAGGGTGATGCTCCACCCCTCGAAGGCGAATTGCCCGTGCTGCGGCTCGGGGAGCGCACCATCACCCGCAGCGAACAGACCGGGGGGCGGGACGCCCTGGAGGTCGAGATCGATGCCTTCATACGGACGGTCGCGGCCGGCAGGGATGGGACCGCGCCCACGGAGCCGCGCGGCGTGACCGGCCCCGAGGCGATCGCGGCCCTGGAACTGGCCGAGGAGATCACCCGCCTGATCGATGCGGGTTGAGATGGACCCCGGGCACGCCGTCATCTGCGCCGGAGAAGCTTCGGGCGATCTGCACGCCGCCGGCCTGGTGACCGAACTCTCGGCCCGGCGCCCCGATCTGCGCTGGAGCGGCATCGGGGGTGACCGTCTGCAGGAGGCCGGGGTGCGGATCCTGCACCACAGCGACCAGCTCTCCTTCATGGGTTTCGCCGAAGTTCTCCGGCACCTTCCCTATCTGCGGCGGGTCCTGCACGACGTCCGCCGCTTCCTGGCCGCCGAGCGGCCCGGCCTGGTGGTACTGGTCGACTACCCCGCCTTCAACCTGCGGGTGGCGCGCACCGCCCGCGAACTCGGCTGCCGGGTTCTCTACTACATCTCCCCGCAGGTCTGGGCCTGGCATGAGGAACGAGTGGCGGAACTGGCGCGCTGGACCGACCGCATCGCCTGCGTGCTCCCCTTTGAAGAGGAGTTCTACACGCGCCTCGGGCAGGAACTGGGGGTGGAACCGCGGGCCGTCTACGTGGGCCACCCGCTGCTGGATACGGCCGTGCCGCGGGTCGATGCCGCGACCCTGGCCGCCGAGATGCTGCTGCCCGCCGGAGCACCGCTGCTGGCGCTGCTGCCCGGGAGCCGGCGTCAGGAGATCCGCCGCCTGCTTCCCCCCATGGCCGACGCGGTCCGGGAACTGCACCGCTCCCGCCCCGATCTCGTTCCCGTGATCTGCGCTGCGCCGGGGGTGGAGGAGGGGGTGTACCGGGAGCTGCTGTCCGGCGCCGGTATCGCGCTTGCCCCGGCCGTCCCGACGGCCGGGGAGTACCGCGCGTCCGACGGAGTGCATCTGGTGCGCGGCCGCACCTACGATATCCTCGGCGCGGCGCGCGGCGCCCTGGTCGCCTCGGGCACGGCGACCCTGGAAGCAGGTCTGCTGGGCTGCCCGATGGTCATCGTCTACCGGCTGAACCGGATCTCCTGGTGGATCGGGCGGCGCCGCGTCACGGTGCCCCACATCGGACTGGTCAATCTGGTGCTCGGCCGTCGCCTGGTGCCCGAACTGCTCCAGGACGGGGTGACCGGCCGGGCCCTGGCTGACCACCTGGAACCGCTGCTCGCCGACGGGGAGCTGCGCTCCGGGATCCTGGCGGAACTCGAACGCCTGCGAACCCGGCTCGGTCCTCCGGGAGCGGCCGGGCGGACGGCCGATCTGGCCGAGGAACTGCTGGCCGCGACGGTCGGGGAGAACGGCGCATGAGGGCGGAGGGGATCGGGCTGCGCCTGGTCGGGACACTCCTGATCTGGCTATACGGCCTCATCGGCTCACTCCTGGCCCTGCTGATGCTCCCCGTCTGGCTGCTGGCCGACGCCCGTTCCGGAGGCGGTACGGCCGGCCGCTACGGGATCATCCCCCGGGCGGTCCGCCGGGCGGCGGAGGAGTCCGGCACGATCTGGATGCACGCGGCGAGCGTGGGCGAAGCGGGTGTGCTGGCCCGTATCCTGCCCCGGATCGCCGCCCTTACTCCCGATCTGCCGGTCGTCGTCACCACTTTCACGGCCACCGGCCGGGAACGGGCCCGGCAGCTGCTGGGTGACACCGTCCACCTGCTCTACCCTCCCCTGGATGCTCCCCTGCTGGTGCGCCGGACCATCCGGCGGCTGCATCCGCAGGTGCTGGTGATCGCCGAGACCGAGCTGTGGCCGAACCTGCTGCGGCAGGCCGCGCGCTACGGAACGCACCTGGTGGTGGTGAACGGCCGTCTCTCGGTGCGGGGATTCCGGCGCTATCGCCTGCTGCGGGCCGGCCTGAGACCGATCCTGGCGGGGCTGGATCTGGTCTGCGTGAAGTCGCCTGAAGACGCCGGACGTTTCATCTCCCTCGGGGTGCGCCCCGAGACCGTCCAGGTCACCGGAGAGCTCAAATCGGAGCCCCTGGCGCAGATCGAGGATGAGCCGGTGAGCGGACGGCGCCTCCGGCTCGGACTGCCGATCGACCGACCCGTCTTCACCGCGGGCAGCACCCGGCAGGGCGAAGAGGAGATCGTCCTGGAGGCGGTGCGGGAGGTCCTCGGGGATCATCCCGACCTGCTGGTGGTGCTCGCTCCCCGCTACCCGCACCGTGCCGCCGAGGTCGAGGCCCTCGGTACGGCCGCCGGCTTCCAGGTCGTGCGCCGCAGTGCCGCGGCCGGGGGGGCCGCCTCCGGTCCGGCCGACATCCTCCTGCTCGACACCATCGGCGAGCTCGAGATCATCTACGCCGCCTCCGACGTGGCCTTCGTCGGCGGGAGCCTGGTGCCGACGGGGGGGCACAATCTGCTCGAACCCGCGATCTACGGGGTTCCGGTCCTTTTCGGACCGCATACCGGAGAAACGGGGGGGGCCGACGAGCTGCTGATCTCGGCCGGCGGCGGCCGGCGGGTCGCGTCGGCCCATGACCTGGCGCAGACCCTCTCCGGTCTGCTGGCCGATCCCGACCGGCGGCGGGCGATCGGGGAAGCCGGGCAGCGGGCGGTGGCGGCACGGGGAGGGGCCAGGCGTGAGATCGTGATCCGGTACCGGAGGATGCTCGGTCTCACCAGCTCGGCGGGGCGGGGCCGCCGCCCCGATCGCGGGAGCATCCTCAGCCCGGTCGAAGGCGAGGTCGAAGCGAAGTGAGGGGGCTCCGGAACCGGCTGGAATCGGCCCTGCGCCTGATCTGGTCGGGGCACCGGCCGCGCCCGCTCACGCTCTCCCAGGGATTGCTCTACGCCCTGCTGGTTCCCGCCGCGGTCCTCTACTCCGGACTCGCCTGGGGGAGACGCGAGCTCGTCCGCACCGGGTTCATGCGCCGCCGCCGTATCCGGGGGGTCACGGTCGTCTCGATCGGGAACATCACGGTGGGCGGAACGGGCAAGACGCCGCTGGTCGTCGGCCTGGCCCGGGGACTGCGCGAGCACGACGTCGAGGTCGCGGTGGTCTCGCGCGGCTACCGGGCGGTGGGACGGGGGCGGGGGCCGCTGCTGGTCTCCGACGGTTCGGGGCCGCTGGTCGGGGTCGAGGAGTCGGGGGACGAGCCCCTCATGATCGCCCGAGCCGTGCCGGTGCCGGTGATCGTGAGCCGTAACCGCGCCCTCGGGGTACGCCTGGCCCACGACCGGTACGGCGCTCAGATCGTCATCCTCGACGACGGTTTCCAGCACCGCCGCCTGGCCCGCGATGCCGATATCGTGCTGCTGGACGCGACCGATCCCTTCGGGAACGGCTGGACCCTGCCGGCGGGACGCCTGCGGGAACCTCTCTCGGCCCTGCGCGATGCCGATCTCTTCATCTTCGTTCACCGGGGCTCCGATCCCGTCCGGCCGATCCCCCCCCGTCTCAAACAGCTCCTGCAGGCGTTCCGGCGCGAGGCCGAGGTCGTCCCGGGGGTGCTGCGGATCGTCGGCCTGCGTCCGGCCGGGGGGGGCGAGATCGAAGGTGCCGCCTGGCTGGCCGATCGCGCGGTCCTGCTCGTCTCGGGGATCGCCAATCCCGATGCCTTCGAACGCGAGATCGCCTCACGGGGCGCACGGGTGGTTGATCATCTCGTCTTCGATGACCATCATGCCTATTCCGGCCGGGATATCGAGCTGATCCGGACGACCCTGTCCGGCTCGGGTGCCGGGACGATCGTGACGACCGCGAAGGACGAGACCAAGCTCGTTCCGGCGGGATTGGGCGGAGATGAAACCGTGTGGGTCGCCGAGGCGGGTTTCGAACCCCGGCTGCTCGACCTGATCATCGGGGCACTGCTATGAACGAGATCTTCGATTTCCTGGTGATGGGCAGCGGGATCGCGGGGCTGACCGGAGCGCTCAAGCTCGCCGAGGCGGGCCGGGTGGCGGTGGTGACCAAGAAGGAGGACCGGACCTCGGCCACCAATTACGCCCAGGGCGGGATCGCCGCCGTCCTGAGCCCGCTCGACGATTTCGCGTCCCATTTCCACGACACCATCAAGGCCGGCGCCGGTCTCTGCCGTCCCGAAGCGGTCCAGGTGATGGTCGAGGAGGCGCCCCGGCTCATCGGCGAATTGCTCGACCTGGGGGTGGCCTTCAACCGGACCGAGATCCCGCCGGATACCGAGGGGGTGGGGGTGGCCCCCGACGGCGGCTCACCCCTGCAGCTGGGTCGTGAGGGCGGCCACAGCCACTCCCGGATCGTGCACGTGTACGATCTGACCGGGCGCGAGGTGGAGCGGGCCCTGGTGGCTGCGGTCACGTCGCATCCCAACGTACGGCTCTTCGAGAACCACATCGGGGTGGATCTCATCACCGAGCACTTCCTCAACGGCGATCTCCCCTCCGGCGTGCCGCAGACGGTCTACGGCGCCTACGTCCTGGATACCGCCTCGGGTGAGGTCGAGCCCTTCCCGGCCCGGCTCACCTTCGTCGCCACCGGCGGCTGCGGTCAGGTCTATCGTCATACCACCAATCCCGATATCGCCACCGGAGACGGTCTGGCCATGGCGGCCCGGGCCGGCTCTCGGCTCAGGAACCTGGAGTTCATGCAGTTCCACCCCACCTCGCTCTACGGCACCGGCGAACCGGCCTTCCTGATCAGCGAGGCGGTGCGGGGGTTCGGGGCGGTGCTGCGCAACCACGAGGGCACCGCCTTCATGGAGGGGGAGCACGAACTGCGCGATCTGGCGCCGCGCGACGTGGTCGCCCGGGCGATCGACCGCCAGCTCAAGCAGAGCGGCCGCCCCTGCATCTTCCTGGATCTCTCGAAGCGCACCCCGGCCGAGATCGAGGAACGCTTCCCGCACATCGTCGAGACCTGCCGCGAGCTGGGCTTCGATCCCGCCCGCGAACCGATCCCGGTCGTACCGGCGGCGCACTACATGTGCGGCGGCATTCCCACCGACCTGGCCGGGCAGACCGACCTGCCGCGGCTGTTCGCGGTCGGGGAGGTGGCCTGCACCGGAGTGCACGGCGCCAACCGGCTGGCGAGCAACTCGCTGCTCGAAGGGCTCGTCTTCGCCGAGCTGGCGGCCCGGCGGGCGCGCGAGGTGCTCGCAGCCGGCGACCTCCCCGTCCCGGAAGTGCCGCCGTGGGATGTGGAGGGTATCCGCGAGCCGCGGGAGCGTGTGCTGATGAGCCACGACCGCGCCGAGCTCCGGAACATCATGTGGGACTACGTGGGGATCGTACGCTCCACGCCCCGGCTGCAGCGGGCGGTCCGCCGACTCACCCTGATCGCGAACGAGATCGAGGAGTATTACCGCTGGACACGGGTCACCGGTGAGCTGCTGGAACTGCGCAACCTCGCCCAGGTGGCCCTGCTCATCACCCGCTCGGCCCTGGCCCGGCACGAGAGCCGCGGGCTGCATTTCGTGACCGATCATCCCGAGACCGATCCCGCTCTGGACGGCCGGGATACCGACATCACGCTCGAATGGGAGACCATCACACCGTGATCACGCCTGTCGATATCCCCGACCGGCAGTTCATCGCCGTCCTCGACTTCGGGGGGCAGTACGCCCACCTCATCGCCAACCGGATCCGGCGGCTGGGAGTGTATTCCGAGATCATGCCCCCCGACCTCGACCTCCGGGGGCTCGAGCGGGCGCGCGGCCTCATCCTCTCCGGCGGGCCGGGGAGCGTCTACGACGACGACCGGCCGCCCTTCGCGGCCGGGATCTTCGAGCTGGGCGTGCCGATCCTGGGGCTCTGCTACGGTCACCAGCTCCTGGCCGAACAGCTGGGGGGCACGGTCGCACGCGGCACGGTCAGGGAGTACGGTACGGCCGAACTGCGGGTGCGCCGGGCGGCGGGACCGCTCGCGCTGGCCCGGGAGTACGAGCGGGTCTGGATGAGTCACGGCGATCAGATCGTCAGGCTCCCGGAGGGATTCGAAGTACTGGGCAGTACCGCCGACTGCCCGATCGCGGCCATGGGCGATCCGGGCCGCCGGATCTACGGCCTGCAGTTCCATCCCGAGGTCACCCATACCCCGAACGGGATGCAGATGCTCGAGAGTTTCGTGGACCTATGCGAGGTGTCACACGACTGGGATGTGGGCAATTACGTCGATGAAATCAGGGCCGACCTGACGGCGCGGGTGGGAGACGACCGGGTGCTGCTGCTGGTCTCGGGCGGAGTGGATTCGACCGTCTGCTTCGCCCTGCTCAACGCCGCCCTGGGACCGGAGCGGGTATACGGCATCCATATCGACAACGGGCTCATGCGTAAGAACGAGTCGGCCGAGGTGGCCCGGATCTTCGCCGAACAGGGGTACGCCAACCTGGAATGCGTCGACGCCGTCGGCCGTTTCCTGACCGCGCTCACCGGGATCACCGATCCCGAGGAGAAGCGCCGGATCATCGGACGCACCTTCGTCGAGGTGGCCCATGAGCACCTCGAGCGCCTGGGTCTGGATGAGGGCTGGCTGCTGGCCCAGGGCACGATCTACCCCGATACGATCGAAACCGGAGGCACGCGCCACGCCGCCACCATCAAGACCCACCACAACCGGGTCGAGGAGATCGAGCGGCTGATGGAGCAGGGGAGGGTCGTGGAGCCTCTGGCCCATCTCTACAAAGACGAGGTGCGCGAGGCCGGCGCCGCCCTGGGGCTGCCCGATGCCCTGGTCTGGCGCCATCCCTTCCCGGGACCGGGGCTGGGAGTGCGCCTGCTCTGCCACCCCGGCGGAGAACTGCCGCCGCCGGAGCGGGAGCAGTTGGCCGGAGCGCAGGAACGCGCCGATGCCCTGGCCGCGGCCGACGGGTACGCCGCGGTCGTTCTACCCCTGCGCAGCGTCGGGGTCCAGGGGGACTTCCGCACCTACGCCCATCCGGCCGCCCTCACCGGCGGGGCGCGTGACTGGCGCCGGCTCGAGGAGATCTCCACCCGTATCACCAATGCGGTGGGGGAGGTGAACCGGGTCGTCTATACGCTGGGCCGGACCGATCCGGCCGCCCTGGTCCCCGTCGCCGCCACGGTGACGCGGGAGCGCCTGGACGTGCTGCGCGAGGTCGATGCACTGGCCATGGAGGTGCTGCGCTCGGCGGGTCTGGAGCGCAGCGCCTGGCAGATGATCACCGTCCTGCTGCCGCTCGTACCTTCCGGGGGGAGCGGGGAATGCGTCGTCCTGCGGCCCGTCCACAGCCAGGAGGCGATGACCGCCCGCTTCGCCGATCTGCCGTGGGAGGTCGTGGATGAAATGGCGGCCGGGATCACGTCCCTGACCGAGGTGTCGACGGTCTTCTACGACCTCACCCACAAGCCCCCCTCCACGATAGAGTGGGAGTAGACGCCCGGCGGGGGGGGGCTGCCCGCCGATCCGGGATCCGGGTCCGCGTTGCGCCCCGGGGCGGCCGTGCCGGCAGTGCGGTTGAGGGCAATAGCGGAGCATTATTCCTTTGACCCCGGGAATGGATGTCATTATCTAGCAGTGCTGGAAATCCGGTAAGGACGGCCGTAACCCCGTATCATTTCAGGAGTTGGTTCCCTTGGCGTACGTTCAGGTCCGTGACAACGAGTCCTTCGAGAAGACCCTCAAGCGCTTCCAGAAACAGGTGAAGAAGGAGGGGATCACGACGGACCTGAAGCGCAAGCGGTACCACCTCAAGCCGTCGGAGCGCAAGCACCAGCGCAAGCTGAGCCAGAAACGGAAGCAGCGCCGACGCGCCAACGGCCGGGGCTGAGCCCCGCCGATATCCGGTCGCGGCAGGAAGCCGCCCCGCGGGGGCGGCTTTTTTCGTTTTGAATCAACTGTCTCTCTGCGTCAGACTGGATTCCGGTATCGCCGGACGGGCAGGCGGGATATCACGCCCTACCTGTGGGATTGCCGATGGCCGGTATCAGGAAGTTCAACCATATCAGCCCCGAGAGGGTGGCGGTAGCGACCCTGGTCGGGATCGGAACGAGTACCCTGATGGAGATATTTCTGAATGGCGAAGAGCTCCCCTGGGCGCTCGGCGGGGCGATCTTCACGGCTGCTCTGACACTGTATTTCACCCCCCCGACTCCGGCAACACTGGCGTCCAATCTCGGTGTCATCCTGACTTCACGGACTGTTGAAGGCCCGGTGATCGGGCCCGTGGCGAACTGGTGGCAGAGGCGGATGAAGAAACTGAAACGCCGGGTGGTTCCCTATCACCAGGTCGACCTGCTCGCTAGCGATCTCACCTGGCAGAAAGGGAAAGACAATTATCTGGTGCTGAAAGACAGGGAGCGGCTGGTTCTGAACCGGATTCTCATCAGGAAGAAGGAATTCGACGAGATCATCGCGGCGATCACCGAAGCCCAGCGCCGACGCACGACTTGAAGGATCGGATGAGCCGGGGGTATTCCTGAAGACGGCGGTCGTCTGAGTGCCGTCCCGTCCCCGCTCGTCTGGAGGTTCTGATCATGCACCCCCGTTCCCGTCTCCTCTCCTGCTTCGGCGTTGCCCCGCTCCTGGCGGTGTTCCTGCTCACCGCCGCCTGCGGCGGCACCCGTATCACCACTCCCGAAGAGCAGTTCGGCTCCCAGGTCGGGGCCGACTACGTCC